>JAAYUW010000090.1 GCA_012517545.1 Exilispira sp. | reverse complement strand
TTTGCTTAAAGACTTTCCTTCCATAACAATTTATGCTACGAAATTGACACTTGAACTTATCAAGGTCAGGATACTTGAAAACAGGGTTTTTCTAAATAAAGATAGACTTCCCAGAATGGTTGAGCTTGTCCCAGGAAAAAATTACAATTCTCAGGATTTATCTTTTTTGCCATTTAGGGTAAATCATTCTATTGCTGATTCTGTTGGTATAGCGATAAAAACACAAAGTGGGTATATTGTGCATACCGGTGATTTTAAAATAGATAATACACCAATAGACTCAAAAATATTTGATTATCATACATTATCCGAACTTGGTAGGCGGGGAGTTATTCTTCTGATGTCAGATTCTACTAACTCGGAGAGGAAAGGATTTTCTCCTTCCGAAAAAGACATATCAGAAAACCTGGATTACTACTTTAGTAGAGCTACTGGTAAGATTATAGCGGCGACATTTGCATCAAATATACACAGAATACAGCAGATTATCGATATTGCTCAAAAAAATAATAGAAAGGTATTTATCTCTGGTTTTTCAATAGAGAAAAATATCGAAATAGCACGACAGCTTGGATACATAAACTTTCATAAAAATCTTATTCATCCTATTGAAGATCTTAAGAAATTTCCATCTTCTTCTGTTGTATGTATTGTAACAGGCACTCAGGGTGAACCTATGTCGGTTATGACTAAAATAGCTGAAAATATTCACAAACAGTTAAAAGTTGAAAAAGGGGATCTTGTTCTTCTTGCTTCTTCTGTTATCCCAGGCAACGAGTTTCTCGTAAATAGAAATATAAATAAGTTGTATGAACTTGGAGCAACTGTTATACAGTCCGAATCTGAAGATATCCATGTTTCAGGGCATGGATACAGTGAAGAGCAAAAGATAATGATAAATCTTACCAAACCAAAACACTTTATGCCCGTTCACGGTGAATATCGACACCTATATAATCATTCCGAAACAGCTCGATCTGTTGGAATAGATGAAAAGAATATTTATATAATGAAAAATGGGGATATTCTCGAATTAAATGAACAGAAACTTAATCTTGTCGACTCTGTTGATATACAAAATATATTTATCGATGGGAAAGGGATAGGAGATATCTCCGATATCGTTCTCAAAGAAAGGCAGCACCTTGCAGCAGATGGAATAGTTGCAGTTATAGTAACTCTTTCAAGGGAAGATGGTCAACTTGCATCGCCTGTTGAGATACTGTCAAGAGGGTTTGTCCTTATAGATAACTCAGAAGCTCTATTTGATAGGACTAAAGAGTTTGTCACACAGATTGTAAATAACTGGATTTTAGATAACAGTCGAAACTGGAATGAACTTAAAAAAAGGATCCAAAATCAGTTGAAAAGTTACTTTATGAAAGAAATAGCGAGAGAACCACTGATACTTTCGTTGATAATTGAAGTCTAGATACCGAAAATATATACTTTCTGGCTCAAAATAATATGTTTTTTTCAGGTAATCTGGCATTTTCCAGATCAAATTTTCAAGTCAAAAAAAAATGAATGAAGATAATAATATATAAGGTCAGAATCTTATCAATTAATATAAAAAATATTGATTAGACTGTATTACCGAAGTTTTTAGGGATTTCTATGTGTTGATTCAGTATTTTTCAAAAGTATATCAACTATTTTTTTATCTGTTTCAACCATACCAGGGTTATTGAGATATGCGAGATTGGCAAAAGTTTCGTCGATAGTATAACCAACGATACCGTCTCCAGCCGGGATGGAGGTTCCATTGACTGCCAGGTAAGCATACTCTGTGGCTGCACTTGCAGTTGCTGAAAGCTTATAGGCGCAGGAAAGCTTTGCTCCATCGCAGATAAGGCCTGCGAATGTACCAATGACCGAATTTATGGCATCAACCATCTCTTTAGTTCTGCCTCCAAGAAGGTGAACAACTCCTGCAGCCACACCTGTAGAAGCGGCAACGGCACAACCGCAAATGGTTGTAAGTCTTCCAAGGTAACTTTTTACAAGTATAGTTGTTATTGCAGAGATCGCCAGGGCTTGAAGTAAAACATTTTCGCTAGCATCTATGCGCCTATTTGCACTATAAACACCTACAAGAGCTGTTATTCCTTGATTGCCGCTTCCAGTAAGAGCCATTATAGGAACGGGTAAACCCAACATCCTGGCTTCTCCTGCAGCTGCTGTGTAAGTTTCAACTGAGCGTGCCGCACAACAGGCCGTTGGCCTAAGTTCGTCAGACTTTGAGCAAAAACCTATATCAGATAAAGATTTACCAAATCGAGTATTTTTTGAGTCAAGTCCGCTTATTGCAGCTTCAAAGTTAGTTTTAGCAGCATCAAAGAGAAACTTGAAAGAGGTTTCTTCAATCTCCAAAATAGACTTTATAATATCCTCAAACCTATCCTTTTTAAGGCTATTGCGAAGATTATTTATGCTGCTTTCATCAAAATCTTCATCAATATTTAAAGAAAAATAACCTGTATCTTTACTGGAATTATTTTTATATTGTACGTTTTTATTTTCCATTTTTTTATTTTCAGATTCGCAGAGAGAAGGATGTTTATTTTCAGCTAACGAATCTTGCTTAAAAATAATCGTGTTATTTTTTTCAATAAGTGCAACATTTGTATAATCTGAATGTATTACAACTTTTACTCTATCTTTATCGCTAAAAAGATTTGCCTCAACATATAAAAGATCTTGAGGTGAGATAATAGCTTTTTGATCGTCTGGAATAATGCATTTAACGGTAATTTTTCCTTCAGAGCGATATTTTTTAGCTGCTTGAATCTGTTCCTGACTTACACCTTCAAGTATGCTTAGTTTAGCATCGGAATTGTTTGAGAAAACACCTAAAGCTGCGGCAAGTTCTATCCCTATTTCACCAGTACCTGGTATACCAACATTTAAAGCATTTTTAAATATATTAAGACTCATGTTAAGTTCAATCTTATCAGGTATTTTATCAAGATATTTTTTCCCGAGTGCAACAGCGTAACATATAACACCCGGATCGGTACAGCCTGTCGTTCTTGTAAGCTCATGTTTGATAAGTTTTATCAAGTTTTCTTTAGTCATAATTGTCAGTCCATCCTTTTAATAGGTAGTTTGTGCCATTAAATTAATAGCTGTATAGCGTAATATATATATACTTATTCGTTCATCTGGCAGGTGATTCATTATTTAAAAAAAAGTATATTTGATATGTTTATAAATAAAAAAACAAAGTACTGGTTTTCCAGATGAACCTAATTTTCCTTTTTAAAAAATATTATTAATTTAAATCAAGTTTGAACAAAGTTTAAGTATTCTTTTTTTCTATAAAATCGAAATATACAAAAAGTAAAGAAAATAAAATAATACAAAGTGATATAACTATTGGAAAACTAAAAAATAGGTGAAATAAACCAAACAACAGACCAAGAATAAGGTTAAACATAAGGATGATGAAAAGATGAATGAATTGATTCATAATATAGGTATTTATATTTTTTTTCTTTATAATTCTATCTATATCATCTGATTTTTTAGTTTCAAATACATTTGGTTTATCTTCAACTTTTTTTTCAAATGTGTTCTCAAATAATAAAGAGATCTCATACAAAAAATAAAGGATTAAATTTGACACAAAGGCAAGTATTATAAGCAAACGTGCAAAATAACTTGAGAAAACAAGAAAAAAGTATAGGGAAAAAATGAAGCATGCAAAAACTGAGAGTGCAGATAATATTTTATTTATTTTAAAATGATTTTTAGTGTATCTATTTTTCATATATATAACGTTAAGTATCAAAAAAATCCAGAGTAATGTTATTAATATATATATTACTAAAAATAACAAGCTGGATTTACCACTTGAGAAAGCTGAAATAAATGAATTAAGGCTTCCATTTGAAAACTCTAAAAATAAAGCAACAGTGTTAAGTATAAAAAAGCATGCGATTAAAAAAATATGTAACAGCATGATTATCCTTTTACGAGCATTGAGTATGGAGTAAAACCATATTATTTATTTTCAGTATCTTTTAATCATATTGATAAAAAGATCTCGATTTTGCTTGATAAATGAAGTAAAGTTTGTTATGCAATCCCAATCTAAGGCCTGTGCGGAAGTTCTGTTAACAGCTTTCAAAAGGTACTTGCGTCTTATTTGTTCAAGAAGATGAGCTTTTAAAAGTAATTTCTTTTCTTCATCTGAAATCATAAGGTACTCATACAGTTCGACATTAAGTCCAATTATGACCATACGGAACTTTCTTTTGATAAATTTTAAGATATGTGGCAGATCCTCCTCGATCAAAGGTGTAATAAGAAAGATAAGCGAAGATGTTGGCAACAGCTCTTTGGGAAGGGCATCGAGTTCCCAGAAATCCTTAAAATCACTCACCTGAGTATATGCAAGAACTGACGCTATCTTCTCCAGTTGATGTTTTCCATAGGCTGGAGGTACATACTGAAAAAAAGAGCCAAAGCGAAAAAAGCTCACCCTGTTTTGAGTAAATATACCAAACTTAGCAAGAGAGTACGCTGCATCAATAGCAGAATCTAAAATCTCTTCTTTGTATCTAAAGTCATAAGCACTACTTCTTGAGTCGAGAATAATACAGATGTCTGTGTTATTCTGCTGTTCAAAGGTATTAACAAAAAGTTTATCGGTAAATTTGGCATTATGTTTCCAGTTTATAGAAGATAGTTTATCTCCCTGGGAATACTCTTTAATATCGAAAAAATCCGTCCCGGTTCCTGCTCTTTTTGAAGGTATAACTCCCGAGTAGATCAACAACTTTCGACTTCTCATAGGAAGAGTGAAAAGACCCGGTTCAGCAGGATAAACAACCAACTGTAAAGGGCTTTCCACAAATACTGTCCTATAAAAGATATTAAAGATCCCATATATTTTAACTTCTATAGGTTCAAACTCAAAATTCCCTCTTTTAATATTAATAGTATAGTTGTAATTAAATATTACATTTTTTATATTATTTTTTTTAAAATTCTCTGGATTATTTTTTATAGATTTGCTTTTACTTTGTTTTTCAGATTTTTTTTTACTATTTTTTAGATAAAAAAAGCTATGAATTTCTGAATAATCATCATCTGTTTCTATTTTCAAAAGACTTTCATCTGTCAAATTATCTTTAAGCTCTCTATCAAATTTACCTTTACCGTTGATTATCTTAACCCCTCTTTTCATAAGTTTTGGATCGATAGGTTCTATAACCTGCAGGATGCAACTTCTCGTGCAATCTACTAAAATTTTTGTTGAAATCTCTACAATTTCATCTTTATAATATCTTTTTTTAACAGGATCTACTATTTTACGTTCTATTGATACATGAAATCTTATGAAATTTACTGAATAATCTGCCACTATAATCATAAAAATAAAAATCGAAAGAGTTATAATCTCAAAGTTAAAAAAGAGTAGCCCAATGGCAAGAGTTGAAAAAAATAAAAATACTATAAAGACAGCTTTGAAATTCATTTTTTCCTCTGATAAACTGGATTACCTTTGCATCATCTTGTTAAAAAATAACTAGGTTATCTATATGCCAGTTTTTTCAACAACCGGTGTATTTATTGATTTTAAGATGGAATTTATAACCTCAAGATGTGCATCTTTTCGCATCCATAAATTTGGATCGAGTATTATGCGATGAGACAAAACCTCAAAGACAAATCTTTTAACATCATCGGGGATGACATAGCTTCTACCCTGTAAAGCTGCATATGCTCGTGAGATCTTAAAGAGGTTTAGAGATCCTCGGGGGCTTGAACCCACTGAAATACGATTGTCATCTCTTGTTTTCTGGATAATTGTTACGATATATTTTTCTATCGATTCATCTATAAAAACTTCTTCTATTTTTTGCTGAAGAGATAAAAATTCTTTTTCATTTATAACTGGTTTCAAAAAGATATCATCCGATTTTCTTTCCTTTCTTACCTTTAAAATCTGATGTTCTTCATCAAAAGAAGGATAATTTGCAGATATTTTAAGAGCGAATCTATCCAGCTCTGCTTCAGGCAAAGGGAATGTTCCTTCGTACTCTATCGGGTTTTGAGTAGCTATGACAAGAAATGGCCTGGGAAGTTGCATACTGACACCTTCAACAGTAACCTGATGTTCTTGCATAGCTTCTAAAAGGGCGGATTGTGTCCTAGGAGATGCTCTATTTATCTCATCAGCAAGAAGTATTTGAGTGAAAATAGGTCCTTCACGAAATCTAAACTTTCCCTCATCTTTTTCATAAACGAATGAACCGGTAATATCTTGAGGTAAAAGATCTGGTGTAAACTGGATTCGCTTAAACTTTAAACCAAGAGTCTGTGCTATGCTCTTAGCTATAAGGGTTTTCCCAAGTCCAGGGAAATCCTCAAAGAGAATATGGCAATTTGTTAAAAATGCTGCTAAGATAGTTTCGATAGTGTCCTTTTTACCTACAACTGCTTTGCCTATCTCGTTTAATATGCTGGTTTTTGTACTAACAAAGTCATTAAAATTATCCACCTATAGCTCCTTTTCACTTAAAAGATCAAAAATAGCTCTGTCTAAAGGATCATTGCTATTTTCAAGATCGCAAAAACTTTTAGTGCTTTTATTATTTTGTAAAAGATTGCCCAACTTAAAAAGCTTAAGAAAATTATTCAAAAAATCACTTTTTTTACCAGATGAAAGGTTAAAGTAAAATGCAAATCCCTCTATTAACGCATTTCTAATATCTTCTGGTATATCCAATTTACGTTGCATAAGTAAATTATTGAGTTCTACTGGTGAAACTCCAAAGTATCCCTGCATTTTAGCATAGCAATCAGTAAGTATCAACGATAGCTTTGCCCTATAGTATTCACTGGTTTTTGAAAAGTTTATAAGTTTTGCAGTTCTTTGTAATAATAAATCATCTTTCAGATCTTTTTTTATTCTTCTTTTTTTCTTTTTAAAAAACTTTGGGAGATAGATTATTAAAGCTGTGACTGAACTAAGCACTATTATCCAGTAAAAAAATAAAAGTAAATATGCTATGACAGATTCACTTATTATACTTGTTATAGACATTTTTTATTGCCTTTAGCTTATAGTTAGTACTTTATTTTTGAGGTTTATTGGTTTTTTTTAATGCTTTTATGCAGGATTGAAAGGCTAGAAGGGCATTTTGTTTGTCATCTTCGGTTAATGGTAAATTTGAGTATCTTGCTTTTTCAAAGAGGTTAGTTAGAGTTTCAATATAAGTTTTTTCCAAACCAATATACACTAGAGTATATTCGAACTCTCTTGCTGTAGAATCTGGAGATTTTACAACATTTGCAAATCTTTTTGCAGCATATATAAGAGCACTATAGCAGTTAAGTATACTGTCACGAAGATCATTCCCGGTTTGTATCTTATGAAATGCTTCAAGAAAAATAGATTTTATCGTTTCTTTAGCCTTTTCAATCTTAACCACCGTTCTTTTTTTGCCATGATTTTCTTTTAGATCTCTCACAAATTCTTTAACAAAACCTATAATAAACCTTATAAGAATATACAGGAAGAAAGATCCAGCTATAAATAAAAGGATCGAAGCTATAAGCAGTAAAGTAGTTTTTGATTTATCACCAATATCTTCCATGGGTTTTACTTCAAGTTCAGTTTGTTGGTTTTCGATTTCGCTAGATTCTTCGTTATCCAGTTTTCCGAGATCTGGCTGTGTAAAATGTGAATTAAAAAAGGATTGTAAAAATGGAAGTCCTATGAAAAATAATAATAATAAAATCAATGTTATTATATAGGATACTATCTTCTTAGGGTTCATTATAAGATAAATTATGGTAAATAATAAAAGGATTAAGAATGAGATTTTATAAAAGACTTTCCATGATTCGTCTGTCTCTTTAAGCTCATATTGGCTTATCTGTGAATTAACTATATATGAAGTAATTTTTATCGGTTTAATGCCTGTGACTCCTGAGGGAAGTTGAAAACCCAGAAGGATAAGTAAAAAAAAGATTGATAAAGATAAAACTATAAAAATTAGTTTTTGTGAAAATAAAAGCTTATGATTTTTATTGAAATTAAATAGGCGATGTTTCACAGATCCTGTATATCCTTTTCATATTCGTAGCAAAATTTTGAAAAAACTCAAATATTTTAAGTTTAACAAATTATTTCGCAAATTTTCATAAAAGTATGATTTCATTGTAAGATTTTAGACCAAAATAACTCCAATCTATAAGTAAGGTTTTAAGGTAAGTAAAGCTTTAAGTTGAAATGCTAAAATTTTTTCAAAATAGGCTTTATTAAAAATAAAAGCTTTAGTTACCTGTTTTAAAGATATTTTTTAAAGGTAAAAATTTCGAATATTTTTGTTGACTAAAGTATTAATATTTGTATAATAAAATTAGCCTATATAAAAAAATGTTAAGGAATATAATCAATAAACATGACTTGCTTGTGGACTTTTTTAATCGATTCTTAATATTTATCGATCTTTTTATTCCTTAATACTTCTTTAAAAGGCGTGCATAATGTTTGTTAGCGGTTGAATATAAAGGTTCTGTTTTGTAATACTAAGTTATTAAAATTTTATCAAATTTTTATTTATTTTTTGTTGAAAGGTTTCTAAACATGATGCATAAAGATTCAATTTTTAGTATTTGTAAAATAATTTTTGATTCATCTGCCAAATCTATACTTTGCTTTTTTTTATTTATAAATATGAGCAATGGGTTTTTTTAAATAATGAAGCACCTGTCAAATGAACCTGTATGTACATATTATGCTATTCAACTATTGCTTTAATGCTGAAAAGTAGCTCTTCGCCAGTCTGTATGACTAAGTCATGCAAAAAAACTGAGAAGAGTCCAAAAATATTGTTTAACCTGTAGTATTTAATTTTTTAAAAGGATGCAAAATGGAAATATTCTATTGCAATTACAGATTCAATCTTCACTTTGATGAACCTATTTTTTTTGCACTTGAACCTATCTTTATATTTCGCTCTGTTTTAGGTAAGCATCTTCATGATCTTTCTTGCATAAGAAAAAACTCAAAATGTGGTGAGTGCTCCTTAGCCCATCATTGTGCATATGCTCTTATATTTGAGACACCTTTGCTTACAGAAAGTATTGAACTTAAAGGGAGAAAACTTGGTGCTCATCCTTTTGTTATGAGCCTATGCAAGACAGATGGAGAGATTTTTGAGACGGATAAGGCTTATAATGGGTCGATTCAGGACTTTTATTTAAACTTTGTTTTACTTGAAAGCTCTATACCACAATTTGCATATATTTTTACTTCGATATATAATTCGGGTAAAGAGGGGATATTTCGAGAAAGAAAGAAGTTTAAAATAGAATCTGTCCAAACAGCTGTAGATACATACTACCCAAATGGAGATTCAATAAGGATCTCTCCATTTCTTCAAAAGTGGGAGACAGATCTTGATGATAGTATGTTTAGCAAAAGTATAGATATAAGTTTTCTTACTCCATTTCGCATGCTTGATAGTGGTAGTCTCGCGACTCCTTTAAATGCTTATCATATAATAAACAGTGCGACGAGGAGACTGAAGATACTCTGTGAACTTTACGGACATGAATATATTCCATTTTCTTATGATAAGCGATTTTTGCAAGAGCCTTATATGAGGGTTGATGAAAGAAGTTTATCCTGGAGGGAGTCAAATAGATACTCGGCAAAGCAGGATACAGTTATGCTTCTTGGAGGAGTTGTTGGGAAGATGAAACTATCCGGTATGTTCGCAAAAAGCATGCTTGATATCCTCGAGGGTGCAAATATTTTTAATATAGGCAAAAATACATCTTTTGGTTTTGGAAAGGTAAAAGTAGATATTTACTGAATATTGAAATTAAATTTTCTGGATATGCCTTTGTTTAAAATGGGTATCAAGGTAAAGGTAGATATTTAATGAATATTGATTTAGTTTTCCAGATATTTGCCAGGTCTGATTCTTTTAAAAAGGATAATAAGAATAAAAGATATTATTTTTAAGATAACATGTAGGGGGAAAAATGGATAGGGTAAAAAGTGATTTACTTAATAAGATAGCAATTGCTGCATTGTTACATGATATTGGGAAATTTTATCAGCGAGCATCTGACCCTAAAGAAATTACAGAAAAAGATAAAGAATATGTTTGCCCATACAATAATAAAAAAAATTATTATGAATATCAACATGCTGCATTTACCTCAAAATTTTATGACTTAAATAAGAAAATTTTCAATATTTTTGATGATTATACTCAGATAAGGGAATTATCTTCCATGCATCACAACCCTGGTTCATTGTTACAAAATATAATTAAATTTTCAGATTGCGCATCAGCTGGAGTGGACAGAGCTCCAGTTGAAGATGATTATGAAAATAAACAAAATTATAAAGAAACACCATTAAGAAGTATATTCTCATTGATTCATTTTAATGATGCTGAAAAAATTAAAGGAAAATCAACTAATTTTGATAATTTTTATGGTTTAAATGATTTAATACCTGCTAATATGGATCCTATAGAAAACAAAGATGGAAAGCTAGTAAATCAGGAAAAATATAAGGTGTTATTTGATAAATTTTTAAAAGATCTAGATATTTTATCCAATATTGATGATGCTTTAATATACGAATCAACTCTTATAAGAATACTTGAAAAGTACCTATGGTGTATTCCTTCTGCAACAAATGACGGATATAATGATATCAGCCTTTTTAACCATTCATACACAACTGCTTCTATAGCTACGACACTTTATAAATACCTTGAATTTGAACTAAATATCAAAAACCATGATGATTGGATTGATAATCGAGATAAAGAAATTAATATTAAAGACAATTTTGCAAGATTTTTACAGATAGATGTTAGTGGTATTCAGAAATATATATTTGATATCAAGTCTCATAAATCAAGCTCGAAAATACTAAGAGCTCGTTCGCTTGAAATAAATCTTCTCACAAAAAGCATATGCTGGGATATAATTAACAAATTAAATATCGACCAAACGTCTGTTTTATTTGAAGGAGGAGGGAAAGCACTTATTTTAATACCAAATATCGAAAGTTTAATAAAATTGCTTGAACAATATAGATATGAACTTGAAGAGAATTTATTTGAAAAATATCTTGCCGAAATAGATTATATTTTAACATTATCTGATCCAGTAAATCTTGATGATTTTAAACTTGAAAATTATGAAATGCTTATTAAAAAGAAGCTTTCAGAAAAAGTTGATGAAGATAAGATGAGAAAGTTTCAGAGAATATTAAAAACAGGGAATCATGTACTTAATGATCAATATAAAAAAAATATAAAATTATTAAAAGAAAATGAAATATCTGCAATATGCAAAAGTTGTGATACTCGAGTTGCTGTTAATGATGAATTTTGCAATGTATGTGACAACTTGCAGAAACTTGGGACGAATATAATCAATGCAAAATCTTTGATTTTTTACAATAAAAACGGAATGGAGGGAATTACTGCAGCTTCTTTTTTTCCTTTGCTTAATAATTTGATTGTTTCTTTTGATAAGAATCCCAATGAAAAAATAGGTGAAGTTTTGCAGTTTTATTCAAAAGAAGGTAATGGCTTGAGGTTTATAAGCCCGTATCATGTTCCTAGAGATTGGAAAACAAATGAAATACTTACTTTTGAAGATATTGGTAAAAAATCACCTGGAGCCAATAAAATTGCTATGATTAAAGGCGATGTTAATGACCTTGGAGCAATTTTCTGGTTCGGATGCAAAGGAAGAGATACTGAAAATAAAAAACTACTTTCTATATCAAGGTATAGGACATTAAGCCAAATGCTCGATTATTTTTTTACAGAAAAGCTTGTTTATATAATAGAAAATCTTAAATACTCTAAAGTTATGCTTATTGATAAGCAAGTAGAAGCAGAACAAATCTCAGATACTCAAAGTTCAAAATTGGATAAAGAAAACTTTGAGTCTATTGATCAATTTGATGACAAAATATACGTTGTTTACGCCGGTGGAGATGATTTTACGATAATAGGATCCTGGGATTCAGCAATTGAATTTGCAATAAAACTTCATGAAGAATTTAAAAAATTTACAGCAAATAATCCTTATATTGAATTTAGT
>JAAYUW010000089.1 GCA_012517545.1 Exilispira sp. | reverse complement strand
TAAAGCTTTTTGTAGTTCCAAATATGTCAAATATAACGATAGGCGAAGATCTGTCATATAAGTTTAAATTATTTTCAAAAACCTTTGATGATCTTAATTTTATCGCCAAAAATTATAAGTCAACTGATCCTGAAAAAGGTAAAAAGGTTAAAACACTTTATTTTAACTATTTTAATGATGCAGATCTTGATATAGATCTTGAAAAGGTAAAAAATAGAGCCCATAATATCTCAAAAAATATAAGAGATGTTATAGAGCCTATAACGATAAGAAGGAATAGACTGGATCTTACGAAGAATCCAAAATATAAGGATGAAATAAATAACCTTTCGAGGTTAGCAGATCCACAGGAGTGGTTCTACGAACTTAACTGTGAGCAAAACAAATTTTACGATGATATTATTTCCAGGTTTTTTGTAGATGTAAAGGAAGGTGGACTTTTTAAGTGCGCTATATATAGACCTTTTTACTATGAGGATGAAAAAGCCAGAGAGATGTTCGGAAATATTGATGATAGCATCACAGATACTAAAATTCAATCTGACGATATAGATAAAAGAGGTGTTCAAAGGGAATTTATAAGTCAGAAAAACCTATCAGACATCATAAAAAGACTTCTTATAAAGAGGTTTGAAAGCTCTTTCGGAGCCTTTGCTGATAGCATAGGAAGGTTTATAAGAATTCACAATATTGTGCTCGATTTTATAACAAAAAGCGGAAAATATATGCTTGATAGAGATGAGATAGAAAAGATATATCAACTTGATGAAGATTCTATCGAAGATGAACTACAAAAGTACTTTGAAAGTAATACCCAGGAGGAAAGACTTAAAGGTAAGAAGAAAATATATGTGATAAAAAATTTCAAATACAGGGAAGAATTTTTAAAAGATATAAAATCAGATCTTGAACTTTTAATGAATATACAAAATGAGATAGAAAAATTGGAACTTGAAAAAGCTGACCCAAAGGCTGATTGCATAATAAAAAAAATAAAGGAGATTCGTGAAAAAGAACCAGATAGAAAGATTGTGATTTTTTCTGAGTATGCAGATACTGTTAGACACCTCAGCAGTTACTTTGAAAAGAAGGCTCCAGCCCTTTTGGACAGGACACTTGTGATAAAAGGTTCCATAACAAAGACAGATATGCAGGAAATATTGCAAAATTTCGATGCTTCTTGTGTTGAAGAGCAGCAACAGGATCTTTACGATATCCTTATATCTACAGATAAACTTTCAGAAGGGTTTAATTTAAATAGAGCAGGTATGGTAATAAACTATGATATCCCCTGGAATCCTGTTAGAGTTATACAGAGAGTCGGAAGAATAAACAGGATTAGCAAGAAAGTATTCGATGAGCTTTACATAGTCAACTTTTTTCCGACTGAAAAGGGAGCTACTTATGTTAAATCGAAAGAGATAGCACAAAATAAGATGTTCATGATTCATAACACTTTAGGAGAAGACGCAAAGATTTTTGATATATACGAGCAGCCGACAGCTGCGAAACTTTACTCAAAGATAAATCAAAATCCTGATAAAATAGAAGATGTAAGTTTATATACTATTATTTTGAGTACATACGAAAGTATAAAGGCTAAAAACCCCGAAATTATTGAAAGATTATCCAGGATGCCGAATAGAGTTAAGGTTATCAAGAAAGGGAAAGAAGATGAACTTTTAGTTTTTATTAAAAAAGGGAAACTCTTTGTTGAGAGGGTCGTAAGAGAAAATGGTTCAATAAAAGCTACAGAATGCACCTTCGAGGATATAAAAGAAAAAATAGAGGTAAGTCCAGAAGAAAAAGGTTACCCGATAGACGAACAGTTCTGGCAGTACTATACAAGTTTAGATCCTGGTGAAAAGAAAAGAAAGCTGGATAAATCTGAACAAAGCCCTGAGAGAAAAGCATTAAACCTTATAGGAAGCATTTTAAGTGGTAGTGTAAAATTTGATGAAAGATTTTCTGAAAATATAAACGAGCTAAAACCATTTTTAAATACGCTAAGAGAAGATATTATAGATTTTGGATCTCTTCCCGACTATACTTTGCGAAAGATAGGGTCACTTCAAAACGGTAAAGTAAGTGATAAAGTAAGCATTGATGATCAAAAAGATTACATAGATAAAATTTTTGAACTCAAGCAGAGTCTTGGCGAGGATTACCTTGAAAATATTAAAAAAAGAAACCAGAAGTTTAGCAAGAAAATAATAGTAGCGATAAACAATAGAAAATGATATTGTTACAACAAACGAAAAAAAATAAAGCATGGTGTAGATTGACTAAAAGTAGTTGTTATGTTAAAAATCATATTTAAGGGATGTTTAAATGGATGAAAAAAAAGAATATATCCAGAATCTTTTAGAAATTCTTTTAAAAAACTCACAATTAGACAACGAATCTTCCGGAAAAAAGTGGATAGCTGATTGGATAGATAGCTGGGTAGATATATTCAGAGCTTTATCAACAGATTTTAAGTCAAAAAAGAAACAATTATATTATGAAAATTATGAAAGTGCGAAATATCTTAAAAAAGGTGATGAAACTGATGTTGAGCAAAGATTTACAGATCCATATTTTTTAGGGCAAATAGAGCTAAATGAATATGAGACTTTAAATATCTATACTATAAGATGCAAAGACACTCTTTCTGAAAGAAGCAGCAAAAAGATTCAATATGAAATATCGAAATGCATCTTAAAAAATGATTCAAACTATGAAGTTAATCTTTCTGGTGGTATTTTTATTTTTTACGATACAAAAGCTGCCTTTCGTTTTTCCCTTATATATGATATCCCCTATGGAACAAAACGACTCTGGAGTAACTTTAGAAGATATACATACTTTGTCAGCAAAGATCAGACAAATAAAACATTTATCGATAGACTTTCTTCATGTGCCTTCAAAAGTTTGGAAAATGTTATAGATGCTTTTAGTGTGGAAAAAGTGACAAAGGACTTTTATACGGAACTTGAGAACTGGTACTTCTGGGCTATGGATAAAGTCAGGTTTCCAGATGATTATTTAACCCTCCTGTCAAAAGGAGAGGAGTCTTATCTATCATCTAAAAAAGAAAGTCTGAAAGTAACAGGTGCCGATGAACTTTTATCTAATAATCTTATAAGACTTATTACAAGGATTATATTTATCTGGTTTTTAAAACAAAAAAATTTGATAAATAACTCTTTTTTCGATGAAACTTATCTTAACACTATTATTAAAGATTTTAAAAAGGGGAACAACTATTACAATGCAATACTTCAAAACCTTTTTTTTGCTACTTTAAATCAGCATATTAAAAATAGAGCTTTTATAGACGAAGGGGATTTTGAAACAAACAAAAAACAGTATGGTGTTAAGACACTTTTCAGGTACAAAGACAGGTTTAAAATCCCCGAAAGTGAGGTTCTGAAACTTTTTTCAGATATTCC
>JAAYUW010000088.1 GCA_012517545.1 Exilispira sp. | reverse complement strand
TTTATCACGATATTAGTATTTATCCACTCTATTAAATTTCTCTATATAAAACTATTTATGATATTGATATTTATTGAAAAATAAGGCTTCTTTCTTTAAAAGAAGGCAGTACATATTACTTTCAAGACTATTTCACAGGAAAGAATAACGATGTTAAACGAAGAAAAGCCAGTTAAGATAGTTAAAGAAGAAGAAACTGAACTGCAGATTACCAGGCCTGCAAAGCTCGAAAATTTTATTGGTCAGGATAATGTTAAAAAGCAACTTAAAATTTCAATTGAAGCTGCAAAAACCAGGGGTAAACAGCTAGATCATGTTCTTTTATACGGTCCAGCAGGACTAGGGAAAACCACTTTAGCTGCAATAATTGCGAATGAACTTGGTGGGTCGATCAAAATTATATCAGCGCCAGCTATTGAAAAAACCGGGGATCTTGCAGCAATACTGTCATCTTTAAAACCGAAAGATTTTTTATTTATAGATGAAATTCATCGTCTAAAAATAAACCTTGAAGAAGTACTTTTCCCTGCTATGGAAGATTATCACCTTGATGTTTTGATAGGAAAAGGTCCATCAGCAAAGGCGATAAGACTTAATCTTCCTTCATTTACACTTATTGGTGCAACAACACTTGCAGGTAACATCTCAAAACCACTTAGAACAAGGTTTGGAATAGTATTAAAACTTGATTACTATTCAAATGATGCCCTTACGAAAATAGTCAAAAATGCTTTTACTCAATTAAAGATAGATGTTGATGATGATGCGGCAATACATCTGGCTTCTTGTGGTAGAGGTACTCCAAGAGTAGCTCTAAGGCTTGTAAAAAGAGTTTACGATTATGTCATATACAATAACAAAAAAAAAGTAGATATGGAAATTGTAAAAATTGCTTTGAAAGAGCTGGGGATAAGGGAAGAAGGGCTTGATAATAACGATCTCAAGCTTTTAAAAGTACTTATAGAAGATTACAAAGGTGGACCAGCCGGGCTGAATGCTTTAGCTGTTGCTATTGGAGAAGATCCAAGAACCGTCGAAGAATTTTATGAACCTTTTTTAATCCAGAAAGGTTATTTGCAGAGAACAGGTAAGGGAAGAATAGCTTCACAAAAGGCTTATATGCTTTTAAATATACCTTATAATAATGATATGAATGAATCTCTCTTCTAGGTTGATATAAAAAAGAGTTGCTTTTTTTGATTTTTTGTGTTAAATAGCTTCTGTCAAATTGGGGTGTAGTTCAAGTGGCAGAACATCGGATTTTGGATCCGAATGTTTGGGGTTCGAGTCCCTACACCCCAGCATTTTAATAAATCCTATATTTTTCTATTCGTAATCCTCGTTATCAAATGGTTGAATATGATGGTTTTGATAGGTATAGTGGAATATAAGTCTTATTCCCGATGAAATATTAACAAGAAAAGTGGCAAAGGCTTCTGGTGAAAGGTAGTCTATATGAAATGAGGTATATGTGATAAAAGGTTTTATGTAAAAGCCATTTCCATTTTTATCTAGAAATGGTACTGGTATACTTTTGTGGCTCATATATGTAGGTAAATTCACTTGAAAATGAAGATGTGGCCCGGTAGTTCTTCCAGTATTTCCAGATAAGCCTATTTGTTCTCCAGCTTTAACGTACTGGCCTACCTTAACAAGGCTTCCCTTGTATTTAAGATGAACATAAGAAGCAAATGTGCCATCCTGATGGTATATTGTGATATAGTTAGCAAACCTTGAGTAGTACTTTGATACTCCACTTTTCTGGTTGAAATCTACCACTTTTATAACATACCCATCTCGAGCAGCACATATTGGTGTCCCAACAGGCATGGAAAAGTCTATGGCATAAGACCCTGAGCCATTGTGAGAGTAGTTCGTATTGTACCCCTGGTAAACTATAAAACTTTTTCCATGCTCAAATGGAAGGGTATAAATATAATTATCATATTTACTATCAGGATCTCCATCTATTATTTCAAGCCAGAAAGAAGGATTTCTATCTGATTTTGCAAAAATAGAGAATAATAATACCTTTTCATTGAACACTTTAGTTATTTCATAAAAGGGAAATTCAATGTTGGTATCAAAATATGCAAGATTTGTAATATGAATTTTGAACTGAAATGGATAATAATTTTTATTAATATAATAAAATTTTATCTCTTTACCGGTTCTTTCATAGAAGATCTTAAAAAGTTCGTTTCCTTGAGCATTTGAAGGAATTTTTAGCTCTGGATTTGAACTTGTTTCTGAAAAAAAGAGTGAAGATAATAAGATAAGCAATAGTAAAATAAATTTATACTTATTTAAAATATGTAAAAAGCTGTTTTGAAATGAATTATTTTTTCTACTTTTGTTTCCTGATTTCATTTAAACCCCCGGGGTTATTCAAACATAAACATAACTTTTGAAAAAATTATATATTAATATTTAAAAATAATTAATATTTAAAATAATCTCTTCGCTAATTTAACGGTTAAAAGTTCAAAATCGAAAGTCACAAGTCCAAATTGTTTTCAAAAAAATTATATATAATTTTACAAGTGCATTTTAGCGAAGATAGAAAAAATATCAATTGTTTAATTTTTTTATAAATAATCTTTTTTGCAGATCTGGATACTGCGAACTAAAGTGAAAAGTTCTGAAATAAGCTTGACAATATTACAGTCGAAATTCTAGAAATAAGAAAAAAATAGATACAAAGAATAAAGACAAGCTAAAAGTCTGAACAGAAGGCAAAATCAAAAATAAAAAGAAACTGAGATAAAGAAAAAGACAGGTTTAAAGTTTTCTTATTGAATAGCAGACATAAGAGCCGGGTAAAAGTAAGGATTAATTTTTTTAATAAATTAAACATAATCAAGATTTATAGGGGGTTTTATGGATAATAATTCAAATTTTCTCGAACTTCTTAAAAAAAGGTACTCCTGTAGAAAATATATCCCTTCAAGAAAGGTTGAGATGGATAAGATTTTATCATGTCTTGAGGCTGCAAGGCTTGCACCTTCAGCATCAAATTCTCAACCATGGAAATATATTATAGTTGATGATGAAAATCTTAAAAGGCAGGTGCTCGAAAATCTTAAGATTGGCCCGATCAAGTTTAATCAGTTTGCTAAGGATGCGTCATTTTTTGCCATAGTCGTTCAGCAGTTGAGAAACCTTGAGTCTTCAGCAGGTCAAGTTGTAATGCAAAGATCGTTTTCTCAGTTTGATATTGGTTGTAGCGTTAATAATTTTTGTTTGAGGGCAACAGAGCTTGGACTTGGAACGTGCATCATGGGAATATTTGATGAGAAAAAGCTTAAGAAGATTTTCAAGATTCCTTTAAATAGAAAAATAGTTGTTGTCGTTTCTGCTGGCTATCCAGAAGACGTTGTCAGTGAAAAAAAGAGAAAAGCTCTTGATGAAATATATTCCTTGAATAAATGGTAAAACAAAATAGGCTCTTCGCTTTTTTGAGTGGGTCAAGTAGTTAAAAATACAGCAATACAAAGCATAAAGGCTAAAATCCCGGAATAAACTTGAATGCAAAATATTTTAAAATATTTGAAAAAATATTTCCATGTTAACCTGCTTTGTTAGTTATAATTGCGATTTATTTGATTCAACAATATTTCATGAATTTGGCCACAGCGGTGCATTGGCTTATCTTAATCATAAACCAAAAGTCATTGGTTTTGGATTTTATTTATAGTTTCAATTATAAGAAAGATATTTAGTATTGTTTTAACTTTAATATTGAAAAAAAATAGTGCAAAAAAGTTAGATAATTTAATATTTAGCATATGCTTTTTAGCGAAGAGCCTATTTTAGATAAAAATTATAGATTAAATTATTATAAAAGATGTTATTACATGAATGCTAAAATACTATAATTAAGATAATATGGCGATAATAAAGCAAAAGGTCCCCTATGTTCCCCTATCTTTTCACCTGGTAAAACCTCTGTTTGATAAAAAAAATAAATAAGAGGACAGTATTAAAGTTGCATTTTATGGCTTTTTTTTTATTTTGTGCTACCTATTGCTATGCATAATTTAAAAGCTATAATTTTTGATAAAGATGATACATTCATGAAGGACCAGGTGTATAGTCCTTCTATCTCGGTCGATTTACTTTTTGAAGACACTGTTCAATCCTGCAAAATTTTTCACGATTGTGGTTACTTTTTGTTTATTATTTCAAATCAATCAGGTATAGAGCGTGGTTATTTTAATGAGCAGGAGCTCTTGAGTAATTTTATAGATTTCAATAATAAACTTTTTCTATCAAATGGTTTTCGAATAGATGGTTTTTTTTATTGTCCACATGATCCATCTTCTCTTTGTTTGTGTCGAAAACCAAATATAGGTATGTATTACCAGATTAAAGCGCTTTTTCAGATAGATACAAAAAACTCTTTTTATATCGGTGATCGTCTTGCTGATATCGAATTTGCACAGAATGCGGGACTTGTTCCGGTTATTATTCATAGGCCTGATTATAGTTATAAGCATCAATCAACATATGATGATATGGATCTCATAGAACAAGAAGAAGAGAACGAGCATGTGGCTATTTTCCCTTCTCTTCTTTCATTTTCGCAAACAATTGAAAAGTTCTACAAAAAGAATACCAATTTTGTACTATAAAGATGGGAAATTCTATTTTTTAGAAGGCATATATGAGCAAATATATTTTTATTACTGGAGGAGTTTGTTCTTCACTTGGTAAAGGTATTGCAGCTGCATCCATCGGAGCCATACTTGAAGGCATGGGGTACAAAGTTGCCATGCAGAAAGCTGATCCTTACTTGAATGTTGATGCTGGAACCATGTCTCCCTTTCAACATGGCGAAGTCTATGTTACTGATGATGGAGCTGAAACTGACCTGGATCTTGGCAATTATGCAAGATTCACAAATTCTCATCTCTCTTCATTAAGTTCTATAACAACTGGTAAGGTATATTTGAACGTTATACAAAGAGAGAGAAAGGGAGAGTACCTGGGTAAAACAGTTCAAGTCGTTCCACATATAACAGCAGAGATTCAAAACCTTATAAAAACTTTAAGCCAGAAGATTAGTCCCGATATACAGATCATTGAAATAGGAGGAACTGTCGGCGATATAGAGTCTGTACCATTTCTGGAAGCAGCGAGAGAGTTCTCTCTCAACCATAAATCTGATGTTATATTTATTCATCTCACTTTGATACCAAAGATAGAAGTGGCTGGTGAATACAAGACAAAACCAACACAGCATAGTGTGGC
>JAAYUW010000087.1 GCA_012517545.1 Exilispira sp. | reverse complement strand
TCGTAGACGCAAGATTTATAAACCAGCTTTTAAATATGGAGTATCAATCACACAATATAGCAAAGAGCTTGACTAATTATCATAGCCGGATGAACGAAAATGTATATACAACGTTAAATGACATTTCTTATATAAAAAAAGGTACTTATTAACCAGAAGAATCTGATTTTATAACAGGAATAACTAGTAATTTATTTTATTAGTATTTTTTGAATGCTCTTAAATCTTAAACCAGATGATAAATATTCTATATCATTAAAGTTGTGAGTGAAAAAAAAGAATTTCGACTTTTATACAACATTTCAAAGCCGAAAGATCGATGCAATTAACACTACTGTAGGAATTCACTATTTTATAGTTCAGAAAAAAATACTAAAATTTTAATTTTTTTAAAGAAAGTTTATTCTTCACAAGTTAAAAATTGCCTATAATTTTTAGTGGAAGACTAAGAAATATTATAAGATTTTCTTTTTAAGAGGTTTTATGGAAAAATCGATAGACTTTAACATTAAAAGACTTGGGAAACCAATTTACTTTTCTCCGATGAAAAATGTAAATTTTATTGATGACAGTGAAAAAATATTTTATGATGTTGATTATTCAAAGATTAAAAATGCTGTATTAAGCAATAATGATAGTGATTTAATTGTTTTTGAAAAAGCTGGGCCAAGAGAAAATATTTTTTTTGATCCAAAGAAAACTACCGCTGGCATAGTAACCTGTGGTGGTTTATGTCCTGGACTTAACAATGTCATACGTTCGCTTGTCCTGCAGCTTATATATCAATATGGTATTAATAAAATAATAGGTTTTAGATATGGATATAGAGGTATAGATATTGATAATAAGATCAATCCAATTTTTCTTGATGTAAGTGAAGTAGCCGATATTCATAATCTGGGAGGTTCATATCTTGGTTCTTCAAGAGGAGCTACAGATAATAAGAGACTGGTTGATTCTTTATTGTATTACGGGATAGATATATTGTTTACCATAGGCGGTGATGGGACCATAAGAGGTGCTATGGCTATTGAAGAGGAAGTGTCAAGAAGAAATCTTCCAATTTCAGTAATAAATATTCCAAAGACAATAGACAATGATATCCCTTTTATAAGTAAATCTTTTGGCTTTCAGACAGCAGTCGCAGCAGCTCAGGAAGCTATCAGGTGTGCCCATAATGAGGCTAAAGGAGCTCCGAATGGGATTGGGATAGTTAAACTCATGGGTAGAGATTCTGGTTTTATTGCAGCTCAAGCAGCTCTTGCTCAAAAAGATGCAAACTATGTGCTGGTTCCAGAAATAGATTTTAACCTTGCAGGGCACAATGGACTTTTAGCTTCACTTGAAAGGAGATTGACAGTAGCTGACCATGCACTTATTGTTGTTGCTGAAGGTTCGGGCCAGAAATTTTTTGATAATTCTCAAACAAGATACGATAAATCAGGGAATAAAAAATTGGAAGATATAGGGTTATTTTTAAAAAATAAGATTTCAAAACATTTTGAAGAAAAAGGGATTGAGGTAAATATTAAGTATATAGATCCATCATATATGATTCGTTCGGTTGTCGCCAACGCAGAGGATGCAGTGTACTGTGGGTTTTTGGCTGAACATGCCGTTCATGCTGCTATGAGTGGAAGAACAAGGTTGGTTATTGGCAAATGGAATGATACCTTTATTAACCTTCCCATGGACATAGTTAGTCTGGGAAGAAAAAAAATAGATCCTAAAAGTTCTCTCTGGCAGTCTGTTCTTCTTTCAACCGGTCAGCCTTCCCTTATAGATTAAGCATCAAATTAAACTATATAAGAAAATGGTACAAGATAACTTGAATATTGTATCCCTGTTATGACGTTGCAAATGTTTATTTGAAAATTCTATTTTTTTAATCAGGTGATAGATTAATGAAAATTTTATATTTTTTTGTTAAAAACTATTGACAAATAATAAATTCATTTCATCTTATTATAAAAGCAGGAATATTTGCTTATCTTAATCTTTTTTACCGTGATTTTTTAGTTTTATAATTTATTTTTAAATAAAATTTTACCTTGTAGTGTTCTTCTTTTGTTTTTTGGGAGGGGGGGATGATTGTAAAACGTAATCTAATACTATTTATTATTGTTTTATCTATTTTCAGTATTCCGGTCTTTGCTCAACAAACCACTATTCCTATTCCCAACATAAATATTTCTGTTCAGCCAGCTAAAACTCAAAATCAAGTTGCATCTTCTTTAGAAATACTCCTTTTGATTTCTTTACTATCTTTGGGACCATCTCTCGTTATTTCTCTAACAAGTTATGTTCGGTTCATTATAGTATTTGATTTTTTGAAAAGAGGTCTTGGAACCCAGCAGATGCCTCCAGCTCAAGTCATGGCTGGTCTTGCTCTGTTCATGACAATTTTTGTAATGATGCCAGTTTTTACTCAGATTAATTCAGAAGCCATTCAGCCATATATGAATGGTAAGATAGACTTGGATGGTCTTTACTATAAAGGTATTGAACCTTTAAGAGCTTTTATGTTTAAAATAACAAGACCAAATGATATTGCCCTATTTTTAAGGGTTGCGAATATTGGACAGGTGGCTACTATCAAGGATATCCCCACATATATATTGATTCCAGCATTCATGTTATCTGAACTAAAAACTGCATTTAATATTGGTATTCTTATAATGATGCCATTTTTAGTTATAGATATGCTTGTTTCTGCAACATTGATGGCGATGGGTATGATTATGCTTCCGCCTATAATGATTTCGCTCCCCCTGAAGATAATAGTTTTTGTTCTTGCTGATGGATGGAATCTTATAGTAGGAAGCTTGATAAGGGCGTTCCCCAGATAGATTTGATAAGATAAAAGTCAAGAATATATTTTAATAAGAAGTTAAAGATAAAAGGAGAATTTTATGAATATGGGTATAGTCATAGATATTTTAAGAACTTCAATTTATGAAATTGTTATAATAGGTGCACCACTTTTACTGGCTCCAATGATTATTGGTCTTATTGTTTCTATTTTTCAGGCTACCACTCAGATTCAGGAACAAACCTTAACTTTTGTACCTAAAATGATAGCCATTTTTGCAGTAGTTGCAATACTTGGACCCTGGATGATTACACGACTTATAAATTACATAAACTATCTAATAAATATTATACCAAATGCAATAAAATAGAATCCTGAAGAGAAATAAAAAAAGTTGGAAGAGGTAGCAATATTAGATGCAATAGCAAGAAGATTAATCAAATAATAGAAACAGTAAGGAACCCCGGGTTTTAAGTTTTAATAAAGATTTACGAGGAAAATTATTAGATGACACCTTTTTATTATGTCGAAATTTTTCCAATCTTTCTTTTAATATTTATACGACTTATAGGTATAACTTTGACTTCACCAATATTTTCTTCATCTTTGATTCCCCCTCAAGTTATTGTCGGGCTTATGTTTTTTATGGCAATAATAATCTATCCCTTTGCTTCCATAAATCTAAAGATCGTTATGCCCAAGAATCTCGGACAATATGCACTTATGCTTGTAAATGAGCTTTTTATAGGTTTTTCAATAGGGCTTTTTCTAACGATTATTTTTACAACATTTCAACTTTCGGGAGAACTATTTTCTTACCAGATGGGCCTTGGAATTTCAGAAGTTCTGGATCCCTTGAGTGAAATAGAAGTTCCAATAGTGAGCCAGGTTTTTCAAATCTTTGGAATGCTAATATTTATAGCAATCGATGGGATGGAATATGAAATTCTTGTGTTACGAAAATCTTTTGAAATAGTAAGCTATGTAGATTTTTCTACTAAGATAAATGATATGTTTCCCGAGGTCATTATTCTTTTTAGAGATCTTTTTTTAATTTCTCTTCAGATAGCTATCCCGATAATTGTTACCTTATTGATATTAAATATAACTCTTGGTATTATTTCAAAATTTGCTCCTCAGGTAAACATTTTTATGGTTGGAATAAATATCCAGGTAATAGTGGGTTTTATTTTGATACTTCTATATATTCCATTTTTTTCTGATTTTGCAAAAAACCTTTTTGATAATCTTTTTGTCAGGATAGTATCCTGGCTTAAGTTATTGAGTTGAATTTACAACACAGTTTAAAATGGTTCAGCTTTGATATAGAATTTATGGAGATAGGTTTTGCAGGGTAAAATCATTAATATGTCAGAATTAGATTTATCATTAAATACTATTTCAGATGAAAATTTTATTTGTAAAGACAGCAATGATTCTATTTCTTTTAATGATTTTATTGATTCTATTCTGCATTCAAGTTTATCCTCCGTACCAGAACTTAATCTCCAAAGGTTTGCAGCTGAAGATGAAGGAAGGACTGAACTTCCAACCGAGCAAAAGAAGAAAAAAGCAAGAGAAAAAGGACAGGTTCTAAAATCTCAGGAAATTGTTTCTCTTGCTTCTTTACTTTCTGTCATGTTGTCGGTTTTTGCTTTTTTCCCGGTAATTTGGGAGAGGATTGTCAATATACTCTATTTTTTCTTCCAGGTAGACATGGAATTTAGCATAGGAAATCTTGGGTATTTTTTAAAGTTTGTTGTTAATCAGCTCCTAATAGTTGCAGTAATCATATTTTTACCTCCAATAGTTGTATCTATTATAGCTACTGTCGCTCAGATAGGTTTTTTAGTTGTGCCTTCTCTTATAGCTCCAAACTTTTCAAGAATAGCACCAAACTTTTCAGCATATTTTAAGAGAATTTTCTCTGTCCAGGGGGCGATGAATTTATTAAAAAGTTTGCTTCTGGTTGTTGGATCACTTTTGATAGTGTTTTTATCCATAAATTCTTCCTTATACAATATCTTTAAATCTGTTGCTGATTCGTATAAAACAGCAATATCTATGGGAATAAATCTTTTTAAATCTATGTTTATAAAAATAGCGATAATCCTTTTGGTTCTTGCTATTATCGATTATATCCTTCAGAGAAGGCAATATATTGAGTCATTAAAGATGAGTAAAAAAGAGATTCTTGATGAATTTTATGAACAGGAAGGTAGACCCGAGATAAAGCAAGCATTGAATAGAAAGCGAAGAGAGATTGCACAGAGAAGGAGTCTTGCAAATGTTAAAACAGCTGATGTTGTTATTACAAACCCGACTCACTATGCTATAGCACTTAAGTATGAAACTGGAATCGATATTGCTCCGAAGGTTGTTGCCAAAGGGCAGGATCTTATGGCTCAAAGAATAAAACAGATTGCATTTGAAAATGATATTATAACTGTTGAAAATAAACCTCTCGCAAGAGAGCTTTTTGCCAGAACTGAGATAGGAGACTATGTCCCGTCAGATCTTTATTCTATCGTTGCTGGTGTATATCAGTATGTATATAAAGAATATGCAAAGAGAAAGAAAAAGATATACTCAAATAAGGGGTAAAATATGGCAGATACTGCTAGACCTCGAATTAATTTTTCAAAAATTTTAAATTCACCAGATATTCTTGTAGCTGTGGCTATTGTTACAATAGTCATAATGTTTATTTTGCCTTTGCCCGTATTTTTTCTGGACTTTTTTATGTCAATATCTCTTGCACTATCATTATTTGTTTTATTTCTCGTTATCTTTTCTACGAATCCACTTGATATTTCTATCTTCCCAAGTATGCTTTTGATAATGACATTGTTAAGGCTCGGATTGAATGTCTCTTCAACAAGACTGATACTTTCAAAAGGTCCTCAATTCAACGGAAAACTTATAACTGCATTTGGTCAATTTGTGGTCGGAGGCAATTTTATTGTTGGATTGATCATTTTTATTATCCTTATTGCAGTTCAATATATTGTTATTTCAAAAGGTACAACAAGAATGTCTGAGGTAGCAGCGAGGTTTGCTCTGGACTCTTTACCCGGGAAACAGATGATGATCGATTCAGATCTTGCAGCAGGTATAATAACAGAGCAAGAAGCGATACTAAGAAGAAAATCATTGCAAAGAGAAGCAGATTTTTATGGTTCAATGGATGGTGCTTCAAAATTCGTCTCTGGCGATGTAATGGTAGGTATATTCATAACTGTTGTAAATATAATTGGTGGTATATTAATAGGACTTTTGAAGTTTCATATGGATTTTACACAGGCAATGGAAACTTTTTTAATATTTACAGTTGGTGATGGCCTTGTTTCTCAAATACCATCATTGCTTAATGGTGTTTCAGCTGGTATTATAGTCTCAAGATCAGAGGCTGCAGATACTCTTGGCAATGAATTTAAAAAAGAAGCTACGAGATCTTATTATCCACTCTGGATCCTTGCAGCAACGCTAACTTTTTTTGGCTTTGTTCCTGGTTTCCCCTGGTATGTATTTTTGCCACTTGGAGGACTTTTTGGTTATCTTGCATATTCCATGCAAACAAGTACAAAAAAAAAGGTAGAAGAAAAAATAGAAAAAAAGGAAGAAGAAAAACCGGTCATTATAGATAAACTTGTTCCCATTGAACCTATTGCACTTGAAATAGGATATTCGCTGATACCATTAGTTGATAAAAGTCAGGGTGGTGATCTTTTTGAGAGGATAGCAAATGTTAGAAAGCAAATAGCATATGATTATGGGATGATCGTTCCTCCCATTGTTGTAAGAGATTCATTAAAACTTGAAGCTACAGAATATTCAATAAAAATACATGGAGTCAAGGTAGCATCCAGTAAACTTTATCCTGACAGACTCCTCGCTATTAACCCGGGAGTCGTATCAGAAGAGATTGAGGGGATTAAGATCAAGGAACCAACATACAATCTTGATGCAGTCTGGATAGAACCATCTCAAAAGGATATTGCCGAATCTTTTGGTTATACTGTCATAAACTGTTCGACAGTTATTGCTACACACCTTACTGAAACAATAATGAACAATGTTGATAGTCTCCTTGGTAGAGAAGAAGTTAAAAAAATTATTGATTCAATTCGTGATGAATATAAAACACTTGTTTCAGAAGTTGAATCGGTGACAAATATTGGATTTTTACAAAAAGTATTTCAAAATCTTTTGTCAGAGAAGATTTCAATAAGAAATATAGCCACTATTTTGCAGACTGTTGCAGATAAGCTTGAGATAAACAAGAATCTTGATCCTGATCTGGTTTCTGAATTTGTTAGAGAAAAACTAAAAAATCAGATATGTAGAACCTATACAGATGATAAAGGAAGATTAAGAGTCTATGCTCTATCACCAAAGCTTGAAAATTACCTTGCAAATGAGTTTGAAAAATCAGTGAGACTTGGAGTCTATACATTTCCACCACAGTTTTTACCCAATTTTATTAATAAAATTCTTGAATTCGAAAAAGAAGCCAATGAAAAAAAACTGGACTACTTTATTTTGCTTGTTAGTCCAAGGATAAGAAGGCAACTTAAAATGATTCTCTCATCTGTGGCTCCAAGAGCTGTTGTTTTATCAACTTCTGAAATATCTCCAGGTGTTTCATTGGAGTATGTTGGGCAGATATCCATGGGTGATCAATAGGAGGAAACTAATGCATTATATTACTCTGGAAGGTGAGAGAATAGATAAACTTCGCGAAAAACTCTTAAGAGAATATGGCGAAGATATTTATATTATCAATGTTGAAGAAAAAAAGAAGGGAATTTTACATAACAAAAGATCCTATGTCATGGTTGCCGGAATACCTGATGATGTTTATCTAAAAAGACAGAAGCAGCAATTTTTGAGGACTTCTACAATAGCGAAAGAAAAAAGCATGGAGGGGATGATCTATGAAGACGAAGAAGAAAACGAAGAAGAGGAAACTTCGAAAGATAATATTGAGATAAAAAATATTGAAAATAAAAACAAGGTTAAAAAAAATATAGATCCAATATTTGAAAAATTGGAAACAATAGAAAAAAAATTGAGTGATTTAAATACAAATGTTTATATTAAAGAATCTATACTTGATAGATACATTTCATCCCTTACTAATCTTGATTTTTCAAATGATTTTCTTGATGAGATGAAGGAAAATCTCAGCAAAACTCTTACATACGAAGAGGCAAATTCCATCGAAGTCATAAGAAAAAAAACAATGGAGTATCTTAAAGGCAAAATAATTATTGACAAACAAAGGATTGGTAAAAACGATATAGCTGTTCTTATAGGGCCAACAGGTGTAGGAAAAACAACTACTATAGTAAAGCTTGCAACTAATTCTAAAGTTAATAAAAATTATTCAATAAAGCTTTTAAGTGCAGACCAGACAAAAATAGGTGGTTATGCTCATTTACAGATCGCGGCAGAGATACTTCAAGTTCCTTTTTATACGATAATGAAAAGGGATGATTATATAAGCCAGATAGCTGAAAAAGACGATGTAATATTTGTAGATAGTCCCGGGACTTCTCAAAAAGACAGTAAAATGCTTGGTTGTATTAAAGAGATCCTTGATGTTAAAAAGAAGAATATCAAGACTTTTTTAACAATTTCAGCGACCACAAAGTACAATGATCTTATTGATATTTTTGAAAGGTTCAAATTTTTAGACTATACTCATCTTATAATTACCAAGATTGATGAGACATCAAACTACGGGGCAATACTTAGTGCGATATCAAGATATAATATTCCAATTTCGTATATAACAAATGGTCAAGAAATGACGAAAAACTTAATAGAACCAGATGAAGATTTTATTTTAAAACTTGCCTTTTCAGATGATTTAAAATAAACCTTCACTTTTTGAAAACTTCTATTATTTCCAAAGGAGATACGGATGATAAATCAAGAGCAGCAGCTAAAACAAATAATCGAAAGCAGTAAGAATAAACAAAAAACAAAGATTATTGCTATATCTTCAGGTAAAGGCGGTGTCGGTAAAACCAATTTTGCTGTTAACCTTGCTATCGCATATTCGAAACTGGGGAAAAAAACAATAGTCATGGATGCAGACCTGGGCCTTGCAAATGTTAATGTAATTTTAGGTGTTATTCCTAAGTTTAATCTTTATCATGTTATCAAAAATAAAAAGACAATGAAGGAAATAGTACTTGATACGCCATATGGAATAAAGATAATAGCTGGAGCTTCAGGTTTTTCACAGTTGGCAAATCTAAGCGATGAACAACGTGATGTCTTTATTCAATCACTTTCAGAACTTGAAACTGCTGATATTATAATTATTGACACCGGTGCTGGTGTATCAAACAATGTGCTTTCATTTATTTTAGCTGCTGATGAAACCATAATCATCACAACTCCAGAGACCACATCGATTACAGATGCTTATGGGATAATCAAATCTATCTATTCTCTCGAAAAAGATATACCTATCAAGCTTGTTATAAATAAGTGTAGTTCAATAATGGAAGGTAAGAAGGTCGCAGATAGAATAATAAACATCTCTTTTCAATTCTTATCAATTAAAGTCGAAAATCTTGGTTATATAATGCAGGATGAAATAGTTGAAAAAGCTGTAAGAGTACAGAAACCATTTTATACTTTAAATCCGAAATCAAAAGCTTCAATCTGTATAGATCATATTATCTCACAACTTGAGCACATAAATGCAGTAGAAGGTAAGGGGGTGGTATCTTTCATGAAAAGATATTTGAAATACACTTAATAGAAATTGCAACTTATAATTACTGTTTTCATTTTAATTCTTTATATCTGATATTTCTATTTAAATTTTTTAGAAATATCAGATCTTGAAAATTTTTAAGATTTTGAATAATTATTGAAAAAAACACGCAAAAATTTTGGAATAAATAGATACAAAATAATTTTGATAGAAAAATAAGAGAATAAAATATAAAATTTGTAAGATTTTGTAAGATGCTAAATTTGCAAAAAGATTAAAAGAGATTAATTAATATTGATTGAAACTTTAATATATTGACTTATTCTATGTTGCATTATATAATTATGAATAATGAAAAATAGCTTCCTGTATTTATATGAAAAGCATCAAAGAGGGTATCAGATAGTTTAATACTTTGTTTTTTTGCATCTATAAAGATAGAAGAGGGTGCTGATTTTCGAAGACTTACCATTCTCTTTTTTTCTATGTATGTTCGCAGGCATACAAAGAAATCCAGGGGGTAATACTGAATAAACTTAATTACATATTTTCATACTTCTTCCATTTAAAGCTGAAGCAATTCTGTGATATTTCGGTCATGTAAACTGGCTAGAGAAGTAGAAATATTTCCAGCATAGAACATCACAGGCAAAGTATATAAAAGCAGGTAGAATAAGTTAAAATCCTTGATAGAGTTTATTGGATTAACTTACTTTTTTTGTGTATATGAACGAGGTAAAGTTTTATTTTTAAAAAATGGGAGAGAAAATTGTCAGGTGACTTAGTTTTACCTTTAATTTTCGCAGCAGGTGGTTTTATTATATCTTTTCTTTTATCGTTAATTGCCAGGAATTCTTTAGGAAGTCTCTTTTTAAAATCTACTCTTTCAGCATTGATTCTTGGAGGGTTAGGTTACATATTTCAATATTTTATTAAAGCTTTTAGTTCTGAAGAAAATATTGATTCTGAAAACATTAAAAAAGCCAATCCAGATCATGTTGGTATTAAAACGAATGATTTGAAAACTGCAAATAGAAATCTCAAAGAAAAATATTCGGATGATTATTCTTCAGCTAAAAGTGAAACTTCAACAGTTCTTTCCGAACCTTTAGAAAATCAGGATATCTCTTACGAAAGTTTATTTGCAAAACTTGATGATACAGATTCACACGAAACTATGGCTGTTGATAAATCATTTGTTATTGAAGATCAAAATTTTGATATCAAAAGTGATGATAATTCAAAAGATTCATTCGTTGAAAGCATTGAAAATAAAGAGGAAACTGCTGATTCCAGACATATAGGAAAAAATAATTTTACCAAATATAATCATGGGGATGATTTTATTAAAGAAATAAAAAAGGAAGCTGATGAATCAAATGTTGCGCTTGAACTTGATGGTGATATTGAGGTGATAGAGGGGGATAGTGATTTTAGTAACCAGCAGGTCAGTGCTGAAGAAGCAGCTAAAATTGCAGCTACTTCGAAGGCTTCTTCGATGTCAGGGGAAGTAAAGAGCATTGATGATAAATATATATATTTTACAAAAGGTGCCAAAATAGAAAATAAACCTGAAAAGATAGCCAGGGTAATAAAACAAATGATAGAAAAAGATTAGAAAAAGGATTAAATAGCTGGCAAATTATCTAAAATATTTTGGATCAACCATTTTTAAAAAGTATCAATAGAAAAATTTATGAAAAACTTTTTTGTATTTTTTTGAGGGGAAAATATGGGTAAATCTTCACTTCAGCAACTTATCGATGAAACTTCTGTTGATCCTCAACTTGCAAAGTCCATGCTTATTTTTACTGGTGGGGATGTCGAAGGTGCTAAAATGATTCTTTCAACCTTTGAGAAAAATATTGGATGCCTTTTAATAAAATTCTCTTTACAAAGTACAAAAGCTTATGGCTTATCAATTATCCTGATTAATCTTAATCAAGCGAAATTGGAGAAATTCTATTGCACAGTTTCAGAAAATCAGGAGATTAGTTCAATTGACCTGCTAAAGGATGTAAAAGAGATAAAGCAGGTTATAAATTATACTCCAAATAACCCTGAGTTTGCTTATATTTCCACTGCTCTGGAAACAAAAATATCCAGTCCTCAATATCTCGAAAAGCTTATTAATGCATGCAAAACAAAGGCAACTGAAAGTTTAAATGAGTATTTAATTAACTTTTTTGGAGCAATATTAAATGAAATAACAACTGAGTCAAATATAATTTTCAAGTTTCGATATGAAACAATGGATCCATTTGCTATGGGAAAAATAATCTCCGATGCTATAAAAGATGAGAATGAAAAGGATACTTCAACTCAGTCAGATAACCAAAAAGATTCTAATATACAGGCTCAAACAGCTTCAATAGGTTATATAGTGCTTGAATGTGAACCTATATATTCGCCAATAAAGGGGATAGATGTTTCTTTGTTGCAGGAAGGTGATTATATTAAGGTTAAAATATCGGATGATAGAGAAATAGCCCAGTATCTTGGCAGATTACTCGAAGCTTCGGAGGATAATAACCAGTACATTAACGCAAAAATTAACAGTAAAGAAATGCTCGATGAAAATTTATTTAAGATTATTGTTGAGTTTGGACCTGGTATTCTTGGAAAAATTATATGTGGAATTGATGTTAAGATTGAAGCGGATATTTCAGGAGAAAGAGTCGAAAAGGCTAAACAGAAGTCCATGCAAATTAAAGGGAAAGGAACTAAAAAGAAGTCTTTAGGAATTAATGCAATCTTAATAATTATTGCAGGTCTCATAATTATTTTTATGATTATGATGGTTTTGATGACTATATAAAAAGATTTAGTTTTCCTGATTGAGCAATTTATTTATAAATTATTATTGCATTTTTAATATATATAAGTTTTTTTAGAATTGTTTTTTATAAAAATAGACTTTTATGAATTTTTATATAAAATTTTGAACTTCTCGTATAATTTTTTATTTTAAATTTATTAATATCCTGGGAGGGTTGATGAGTTCATATGATAAAATGGATGAAAAGGAATTATGGATTGAATATAAAGAAACCAAAAATGAAAAACTAAGAGAGTATTTTGTTAGAAAATATGCTCCCCTGGTTAAACATATTGCAGGAAAGATAGGTTATAAGATAAAGGGCTCTGTTGAGTTTGATGATCTTATTGGCTATGGTTCTTTAGGTTTATTAGATGCAATAGAAAAATATGATCCAACAAAAAATATCAAATTCAATACTTATGCTATGACCAGAATTCAGGGATCTATTTATGATGAACTTCGCAATATGGACTGGATCCCTAGAACTATAAGAACGAAAAGTCGAAGGATAGAAGAAGCCATGGCAAAAATAGAAATTCAAAAAGGTTTCCCTGCGACTGATGAAGAAATAGCTTCTGAGCTTGGAGTATCAGTTGCAGAACTTCAAGATATGTATATAGAAGTCAACCCTACCACAATTGTTAGTCTTACCGATATTTACTATCAAAATATGAAAGATGGTGAAAATATTGAGGTTATCAGCACAATAGAAGCTCCACCACACAAAAACCCTGATCAAATTCTTGAAAAAGAAGAAATAACAAAAATTCTCGCGAAAGCTATAAAAGAGTTACCAGATAAGGAAAAAAAGGTTCTTATTCTATATTATTATGAAGAACTTACACTTAAAGAAATCGGTGAAGTCCTTGATATCACAGAGTCAAGAGTTTCACAGCTTCATACAAAGGCTGTGATGAGATTAAGGGCTAAAATTTCCAGGATAATAGGTGAGATCCCTGCTTCGAAAAATATTAATTAAAGTACTAATTTTGAAAATGGTATTTAAATAATGACAAATTTAAAATAATCAACCTTTGAATTAAAAAAAGTTTAAATTTGAAAAAAAGATGATATTAGAATATTGAGATATTTTAAACTATTAAATTTTTTTTCCCTTATTTTTGTGGAAAAGGCAGACAGGAAGGAATTATGGATAAATTAAAGGAAGCTTTAAGATCGATAGATTTTGGGGTGGATTCTAAAAAGATAGAGGTAGTTGCAGAAACTTTAGAAAAAGCTATATCCGAGGCTTGTAAAAGGCTAAGAGCTACTATAGATGAAATAGATTACGAGATTCTTGAATATGGCTCAAAAGGGATGGCTGGATTTGTTAAGAAAAATTACAAAATATTGGCTTATAAAAGACCAATTGCAAAAACAATCAATGTAGAAGAAGAGGTAGAAAAAGCTCAGGAAATTTACGAAGATGAAATTACAGAAAGTAAGGATGGATATTTTGCTATTATCAAGAGCAGAAATGGCGTTTTGCTTAAAGTTACACCAGCCGCAAAGGGTGGAAGGCAGGTAAAACTTAAAGAAGTTCTTGATGGATTCAGATCCAAAGGGATTGAAAATTACAATTTAAATCTTGTAAAACAGGCCGTTGCAAATCCTACGGGACAATATATAATAGTTGGAGCTTTTGATGGAATAGAAGAAAACTCTGCAACTGTTCAGGTAAGTATAGGTATAAATGAGATGACAGCTACGGCTATACTTTTTCCTCCCAAAACAAGAGGTTATGAACTTACACCTGAAGAGATCGAATCTGAAATTAGGATGGCTGGAGTTAGTTACGGAATACTGGATAAAGTTGTTACAAAGATGGCTGATGAAAAGATTGAATATAAAGAGATGGTAGTAGCAAGAGCAAAACAACCAGTTCATGGGCAGAATGCTGAGATTAAGATGTATTTTGATCCCAACGGCGAAAAGACAGTATATCGTGCGATTGCAGAGGATAAATTTGATTTTAAAAACATTATAAGAAATATCCAGAATGTTTTAAAAGGAGACCTTATTTGTGAGAAGATACCGGCAATTGCTGGTGAAGATGGTTATACTGTTACAGGTAAACTTCTACCAGCTAGAAAAGGTGTTGATAGACAGATCATGGCTGGTGCTAATACAGAGTTATCTCCTGATGGTAAATTTTTAAGGGCTGCGATAGATGGACATGTTGTTAAAAAAGCAGGCAAAATTTGTGTTGAACCTGTGAAACACATAAATCAGGATGTTGATATAAAAACTGGCAATATTACATATGTTGGCTCCGTTGTAGTACATGGTTCTGTTCTTGATGGATTTTCTGTAAAGGCAAAAGGTAATATAGAGATAAGAGGAAGTGTTGGAAAATGTGAAATTATCTCGGATCATGATATTTATATTGCTCAAGGTATTGCTGGTCATTCTGAAGCCTTTATATCTGCAGAAGGAAGTGTATATACAAAGTACATTGAAAATGCAAAAGTATACGCAGGTGTTTCTATTATAGTAGATGATCATATAATGCATTCTGAAGTAAATGCAAATGATGCAATTATATGTTTTGGACATAGAGCACAAATAGGTGGTGGGATAATAAGAGCTGGACTTGAAGTCAATACAAAGAACTTAGGTACAGTTTCATATACCGATACTCTTGTTGAAATAGGAATCTATCCAAAGATGAGGATAGAGCTAAACGAAATCATGATTCAAAAGAAAAAACTTGAAAATGAGATTGATGATTTTAAAAGAGATATTTCAACCTTAAATACTCAAAGAAGGATGCGCAAAAACTGGAATCCAGAAAAAGAGCAACTTTTAAAGGATAAAATGGAACAATTGCCACAGTTGGAGCAGTCTTTCAAAGATATTTTAGCAAGAATTGATGAACTAAATCATGAAATAAATCAACTTAATCTTGAAGGAAAGGTTTCTGTAAAAAATATTTTGTACCCGGGTGTCTCCATTGTATTCAAGCCAGGAATGCAACCATATGAAACGAACAATGAACTCAGATCATGCACTCTAACATATGTTGATAATAACATAAGATCGAAACCTTATGAACCTCCAAATGTTGATAGAAAATTATTTGATAAGAGGATACTATCTTTAAGAAATAAATTGTAAAGGTAGTTAAAATGCCTATAAGACCTATAGACATTCAGAATATGATTGCCCGGCTGGATAATTTTTCTAAAAGCATCTCCTTGAGTCAGAATTCAGAAGCTATAATTAAACAAATACAGGAAAAGAAGTCAAGCGAAATATCCATCCAGAAGAAAGATGGTATAGCGTCTATTGAAAAAATAAAGGATGATGAAAACAAATTATCAAAGATAGAAAAATTTAAGAAATATGATGAAAATAAGGGTAGAAAAAGAAAAAATCAATATTATAACAATGAAAATGAAGATGAACACACTTTTGAAAAAAAAATATAATACAGTCAAAAGTTAAAAGTCTGAAGTTCGGGGAAAGTATTTTTTGCAATACTATCGAAAGTGGAATTTTTTTCTTTAATAAAAAAATTATCAGCAATTTTTAATTTATAAATTGCCTATTATTTGGTTTGTTTATAAACATTCATAAAAAAAAGCGCGAAACTTGAGTTGATGAATCTTTCTAAATAACTACTCATTTTTTGTTGAATATTAATAATTATAAAATGACAATATTTGAATTAAATAATGGCGCTCCTGAAATAAGGTATAAATTTAGAAAAAACTATCTAACTGGTACATGCAGGAGCGCGTAAACCGCCTTGAAAAGGCCTTAATGGCTCTAGCCTGCAAAAAAGAAAACAAAAAAGGCTCTTCATTTTTCTATTGATAGTAATTACTATAGGGATTATAAATAGTAAAATAAGAGAAAATATTACAAACCTTAAGAAGAGCAAGAAGAAATAGGCTCTTCATAGAAGAGCAGAAGAAAAATCAAAATCTATCTTTTTGCAGGAGAGCCATTAATTGATTTCACGGGAAGGTGCTCTTCGTTTTTACTTAAGGTTAATTGATATTGTAGATTTATTTTTAAGAATACAACATTTTAAGTCCTTTATAAAGGTTACCATAAATTTTAGCAAAGAAGAAAATAACCTGGAAAATAAAGAATCTTTTTAGATTAATCATTAAATTGAATCGGAAAATAAAAATGACACTTACAATAATTCTTTTAACCATATCAGTTTGTTTGATATTTTATTTCATATTGAATGATAAGATAAATAAGGTTAAAAAAGAATATGTCAAAAATGATCTTATTTCGGAAATGAAAGATATAATTTCGGCTTTTAATGAAGAAGCTGACCGAAATATATCCATACTTGAAGACAAAATTAAACAGATTGATACAAAGATAAAAAAGTTAGAAAAAATAAAAAAAAGTTTAGAACATTATAATTTAAACGAAATTAATATTAAAGATTTAGAAGAGGAAAAAGAAGAAAATAAGGAAAAAGTTGATGAAAAGCTGGATTTGAACTGGCAGGAAACAGCATATAAAATGTTCTCAAATGGTTTTAGTGTTGATGAAATCGCTCAAAAACTTGGAAAACTTTCTGGTGAAGTTCAATTCGCAATTTCATACTATGAAATGATTAAAAGGATAGTCAAGTAAATATTTTACTTATATCTATATAGAGAGGATTTATGGAGCCTGTATTGGGTATAGATTTGGGAACTACAAATTGTTGTTGTGCTATATATGAATATCAAGAAATAACGATGATTAAGAATGAAGAAGGAGAAACTCTTACCCCTTCCTTTGTTTATATAAAATCTATTGACAATATTCTTGTTGGTACAGCAGCTAAAAATCAACTGATCATTGACTCTAAAAATGTTGTGTCATCTGTTAAAAGGTTTATGGGAACAGAAAAGATCTATAATATTGATGGTAAAAATTATACCCCTATCGATATTGCATCTTTTATTTTAAAAAGTTTAAAAAATGATGCACAAAGGTACATAAAACAGGATATTAAAAAAGCTGTTATTACTGTTCCAGCTTATTTTAATGAAGTTCAGAGAAAAGCAACTGTCAAAGCTGGAGAAATGGCTGGACTTGATGTTATTAGAATAATAAATGAACCAACTGCATCGTGTCTTGCTTACGAATTAACGAAAACTGAAAATAATTTAGTTCTGGTTTATGATTTTGGGGGTGGGACTTTCGATGTATCTATAGTTGATATTACCGATGGCATGTTTAATGTTATTGCTGCAAGTGGTGATAATATGCTTGGCGGTCTTGATTTTGACAATAAAATTGTTAATCGGCTGCTAAAAGTTTTTAGCCAGCAACACGGTATAGATCTTTCTGAAGATAATTTTGCAATGTCCAAGCTATATGATGCTGCTGAAAAAGCAAAAATATTACTTTCAACCGAAAAGGTTGCAAAAATCTCTATCCCATTTATCTGTGCAAATGAAAAAGGTCCTATACATCTTGAATATACTTTAGAAAGATCAGAATTTGAACAAATGATTGAAAAATATGTTGATTATACCATGGATATAGTAAAAAAAGTAATATCCGATAGCAATCTCAATCCCTCTGATATAGATATTGTCATACCTGTCGGTGGTTCAACAAAAATACCCCTTATACAGCTTAGATTAAAGAATCTTTTTACGGAAGAAAAATTATCAAAAACAGTGGACCCTGATAGAGTCGTTGCCATGGGAGCTGCGATACAGGGAGCAATATTGTCAGGTGATATCGATAATGTTATACTTGTTGATATTACCCCATTATCCCTTGGAGTCGAAGTGACGGGTGGTTTATTTATTCCAGTCATTGATCGAAACTCCAAAATTCCCTGTGAAAACTCAAAACTTTTTACGACCATTGCAGATGATCAAAAAGTGGTAGAAATAAATATTTACCAGGGTGAAAGGAAACTATGCAGTGAAAACTATAAACTTGGAACCTTTTCACTTCATAATATAAGACAGGCAAAAGCTGGTGAGCCAAGGATAAAAGTTACATTTGCATTGGATGTAAATGGAATATTAACAGTTTCAGCCATCGATGAAGATACAAAAGCAAATCAAACGATTACCGTTAATACAAGTCCTAATTCGCTTAAATTATCCGATATTCATAATATAATTAAAAATGCAAGAGAATTTGAAAGAGAAGATCTTGAATTTGAAGAAAAGATAAGATTACGAAGTGATATTAAACATGTTAAAAATAGAATTATTGAAAAAGTCAACAGATTGAAATACTCTCTTGAGATCCAGAATGAAATAATTGAGTTGCTCAAAGAGATAGAAGAAAATATAAATATTGCAACATACGAACAGCTCAAAAATTATTATGATGCATTACTTTTTTATCAAGATGAAATAGATTATACAGAAAAAGAGTATCTGATGAAAGGATTATTGGGTTGATTTTATATCACATTTGAAAAATCTAGCTCCTGTTGATTCTAAAAAGTGAAAAGTTTTCATCTTTATTCAAGGAGGAGAAGATGAATGAGATAATTCAGGATTACTATTCAATACTTAATGTTACTCCTGATTCGTCAACTGAAGAGATTAAAAAAGCATATCGAAAACTTGTTTTCAAATTTCATCCAGATAGAAATAAGGATCCATCTGCAATAGAGATGTTTAAAACTATAAGTAAGGCTTTTTCAGTATTATCTAACTCGAAAACCAGGCTGGAATATGATATTGCTATTGAAGATCAATATAAAATTCAGCTTTTTAAGAACAATTTTTCTGACATATTTATAAAACTTGATAATTCTGTCAAGGAAAAGCTTGGAGATACAAATAAGAAATTAATAAAAGAATATAAAATTGATGAATCAACTTTAAATCTTTCATTTGCTGAACTTATGCAAAGGCTTTTTCATTCAAGTAATATATATACGCAACAAAGTGCAGCACAAGCTTTAATAAAGAAGGACCATCGAATTGCATACTCCATACTTGTCAGATTTATAAAGAATGAAAAAATAGAAGAAAATGTGATGTTTATTTTGAAACTTCTTGCAAAAAGTTATGGAAATATGGTATTTGCTGATCTTTTTAGCTTTTTATTGAATTCTTCAAAAAATGTAAAACTTACAGTTTTAAATCTATTAAATGATAATTTCTGTGAAAAAGGTAGCGAAATTTGTGTTAAATATCTTGAAGATGAATCTTCTGATGTTAGACTTTATGCATTAAAAATTTTGAATAAAAATGATAAAGAACTTGTTTTACAAAAGATTTACAATCTTTTAAATGATCCAGATAAAAAAGTTTTAGTTGAAGCAAAAGATATATATAATACATTAAAAAGGGAAATAAAAAAAGCAGAGGAGAAGTAAATGGATTTGAATAAAATTAATGAACTTCAAATAATTCTATTTACTATAGGTAAAGTAACTTATGCCATCCCGATATCATATGTCGATTATATCGAGAAATATATGGTTCCCACAAGGATTCCTAACTCTCCACCTTTTGTAGAAGGAGTAATAAATCTTAGAGGTTCGGTAATACCTATACTTGACTTAAGGAAAAGATTCGGGGCTGAACAGGTTGAATACACAAATAAGACCAGGATAATAATCGTTGCTTTAAACAATAGAAAATTTGGCTTTATTGTTGATACTGTTTCAGAGGTTATTACTTTAAATCGTTCTCAGATAGAACCTTCTTTGCCTACAGTCTCTGGTATTAAATCTGATTTTATACTCTGTATAGGGAAGGTGAATGAAAAATTAATTATAATTTTAAATATTGAAAGGCTTATTTTTACGGAGAAAGAAGAAGAAATAATCGAAAAAAGATGAATGAAACAACAGTGGAAGAACTTATTTCTCGTGAATTATTTGAAAAGTTTACAAAGCTTATCTATCAGCTTTGTGGCATTTATATGAAGGAATCAAAGGTCGTTCTTTTATCAAATAGGCTTCGAAAAAGGCTAAATGCACTGAATATTAAAAGTTACGAAGATTATTACGATTACCTCTTATCACATAAAGATGAAGTCCAATATTTCTTAAATGTAATATCTACAAACGAAACATATTTTTTTAGATCGGAAACTCAGCTTGAAGCATTGTCCTCGGTCATTTTACCACTTATTATAAATAGAAAAGGTTTTGCGAGAATATGGAGTGCAGGATGTTCTACTGGTGAAGAACCCTATTCAATTGCAATTGTTGCAAAGGAACTTGGCTTTTATTCCAAGGTCGATATTTTAGCCACTGATATCAATTCGGATGTCATCGAAGCTGCAAAAACAGGTATCTATCCTGAAAGAAAATTAAAATATGTTAAACCAGAAATCATGGAAAAGTATTTTTATAAAGATACAGATGATAAGTATCATATTGATAAAAACCTTAAAAATAGAATAACCTTTAAAAAGCATAATCTTCTTACAGATATTTTCCCCACGGAGCTTGACATAATATTTTGTAGAAATGTTATGATATATTTTAGCAGAGATATACAAAAACAAATTGTAAAAAATTTTTACAATTCTTTAATTTCAGGAGGATTTTTTTTTATAGGACATGCAGAAACATTATATGCCATTTCAGATAATTTTAAATATCTAAAGATAGAAAATAGTTCTGTGTATTATAAGGAATAGATACGAATAGGCTCTTAGTTTTTTGCATTGGCAGTAAGTTTAAAAACTAGATTTCAAATGAAAAATCTTATTTATATATGTGAAAAGCAAAAATTTATGATATAATGATCACTCTTTAGACTTTGTACTGGCATAAACAGGGAAGAGCGTTATATAAAGTAACAAACTCTATCCAAATTTATGTATTATTCGATAGATTGTTATATATTGTTGTAAAATTATGAATCATAACTAATCTTTTAATGTTTTTGTTGGTTGCAGAGGAACTTATTTAGTAAAGAGCTTCAAGATGTCATTTCAAAGAGATACTTAATAGACTTAGGTAGTTCCGATAAACCAAAAATAGGAAATATCTTAGATTGGAGCTTAACCATGAAATTTTTTAAATTTTTTAAAAAGAAAAATAATGAAAAAGAAGATATATTATCTCAGATGATAGATCATTTTATTGATGTCGCTACTGTTGAGATTGCAGGCAAGCTTCAGGATATGTTTAACCAGCCAATTATTATAAATAATATGGTAAAATCAATGATAGATATAACAGAACTGCCTATGTTGATTGGTAATGAGGAAGATACTGCAATATCGGTGATATTTGAGATAGAAAATGAAATACAGGGTAAAATAGCTATATTAATATCAAATGCTGGTGCTAAAAATCTCTATAATTTGCTTACTCAAAAAAATATTGAAAATATTGAAGAAAAAAAAGGATATCTTTTACCAGAAGTATCATCATGCATTGAATCAGTTGCTTCAATTTTTGCAATGACTTTTGTTTCAGCCATATCAAATTTTATTCAGAAACCTATATTTACATCAGTACCAGTTATATCTTATTCTTATAGAGACTCTGTTATAAATGAAATAGTAATAGATCAAACAAATTCAGATGATTCCCTTGAAATATATATTTCTAAATTTTTAATAGAGAATATAGAAGGATATTTTCTCTTTGTTCCAAAGTATGTTAATTATCTAAATCTCGGTTCAGAATAAAAATTTTATAGTTAAAGTTTATTATGGATAAAAATGATATAGAAAATGCTTATTCCAATACCATTTATGTTTCTATAGGTGATGCAAAATATGATTATTCACCAAAGGTATTAAAAACTATTGTTGGTTCATGTGTTGCAATTGCCATTTACTCAGAAGTTGACGGATTTGGCTGGCTTTCACATATTATGCTGCCAAAAGCCATTAATCATAAATCCAATAATTTTAAATATGCAGATTATGCTATTTCTAAAGGTATTGAACTTTTTAAGATAAAAGGTTATAAGATGTCTAATCTTACTGCCAAGCTTGTAGGTGGAGCAAAAATCTATTTTGCATCACAGGATTCTATAATTCCCGATATTGGTAAGGAAAATGTCCTGATATGTCGAAAATTATTAATAGAAAATAATATAAAAATAAAAGCAGAAAATGTACTTGGTTCCTTTGGCAGAACAGTATTTTTTAATTTGAAAGATGGTTCATTGTTTGTTAAATGCTTCGATGGAACTCAAATTGTTTTGTAGAGCTCGATTTTTAAGTTTTGTTCCCTTTTTTATCCTTTAAAAGTTGTGGATATTTTGGAAGAATATTTTATAATATTTAAAAATGGATAAAAATTTAAAAAATTTTAATCGAATATTATAATAAAATGTTTTATAATTTAAATATTAAGGTAAAATAAAGAAAAGATTATAGGTTACAATAAATTTCAGGATGACCAAAATGCTGGATGATAAATACAAAAAAGCCTTTCTTGAAGAAGCTTTTGAGTTTGTAGAGAGTGCTAATCAACTTATACTATATCTTGAAAAAGATCCTACAAATGAATCAACTATAAATGAACTTTTTCGAATAATGCATTCTCTCAAAAGTGAAGCTGGTCTTTTAGGTTTTTCAACTATAATGGAAATTTCCCATATTCTTGAAGATTTATTTGACAATTTCAGAAAAAAGAAACTACCAATATCCAATGAAACGATCAACATTATCTTAAAAGCGATAGATTTTATAAATGATTCTTTAAATTCAATATCTGCGACATCAGAAGAGATAACAGAGACAGATATTATTGATAAACTTAAACAAGCTTATTTATCTATACAGGGTGGAGGTAAAATAGAAAAAAAGTCATCAATATCAGAACAAGAAAAAAAGGAAAAAGAAGAAAGTTTCTTGCTTGATGATCTTGAGATTTCATTTGGGAAACCGATCGATTTTGCAAATATTAAACAGCAATTTATCCTTTCGGATTTTGAGACTCATCTTATAGAAAGTGAGAAAGCCACATACCTGCTTGTAGAAGTAAAAGTTATTGATAATTGCATCATGAAATACCCAAGGATGTACCTTGTCTATAATAATCTTCGTTCATCGGTTGAAGTTATTAAAACTATTCCGGATATAGAAGAAGATCAGGATGACTCACATTATGATACTATTTCATTTATCATAAAAGTTACGGGCGATTATAAAAATGAAGATTTTTACAATCTATTTAAAGTTGATGAGATAAAATCTGTTAGAATATCTGAAATAAAGCAGATTGAGCATTCCAGGGAAGATGAAGAAACTGAAGTATCGATATCTAACTCAAAAGTTAACTCAGATGAATCATTAAACATTCTTAAAAAATCTTCAAATTCTACATTACGAATTGATATCGAAAAACTCGATGCTCTTGGAAGATCAGCTGGAGAGATAATAACAAATAGAGCCAAATTTGAACAAATCCTTGAGTATTTAAGAGGTGGTGAATCTATCAATTTCATTATTCAAAAGATGGAAGAAGCTCAAGGGGAGCTTTTTAGAATCTCCGATGAACTTCAAACTATTATAATGCAACTGCGAATGATACCTGTTAGCATTGTATTTAATAAATTCCCTAGAGTCGTAAGAGATATAGCTGCAAAACTAAACAAAGATGTCGATTTTATAATTTTAGGTGCAGATACAGAGATAGATAAAAAGGTTATAGAAGAGATCCAGGACCCTATCACGCACCTTATTAGAAATGCCATAGATCACGGTATAGAATCGAAAAATGAAAGGATAGCAAAAGGAAAACCACCAAGGGGAAAGATAACACTTGGAGCATATCAGGAAGGATCAAATATTATTATAGAAGTTTCTGATGATGGCGCAGGATTGAATTATGATAAAATAGCAAGCAAGGTCAAAAAACTATATTCTGACGTTAATGTTGACGCACTGAGTCAGAATGAACTAATAGATTATCTTTTTAAACCAGGGTTTTCAACCAAGGATGAGATTACAACTTTATCCGGAAGGGGTGTTGGCCTTGATGTTGTAAAAGATCATATTACCAGGTTAAGAGGAAGAATAGAAGTGACCACGGAAAAGAATATTGGGACTTCTATTAAACTTATATTGCCTTTGACTTTAACAATATTGGAAGTCCTTATGGTAAAATCCTGTGATTCTTTTTATGCTATTCCAATATTTAATATTGAACAGACAGATAGGATTCCATTTTCAAGCATAGAACAACTGGATAACTATGATATTTTGCAATATAGAAATGAAGTATATTCAGTTATGTATCTTTCAGAACTTGTAGGAAAAGGAAAGAAGATTAAACTGGAAGAAGATCTAGTATACATTGTAATAGTAAGATACAATAGAAGAAAAGTATGCATTCTTATCGATGATCTTGTGGGAGAGCAGGATATAGTAGTTCAATCACTTGATGATGTTTTTAAAAGGATTAAAGGCATATCAGGTGTTGCTATCCTTGGTGATGGTTCTATTGCTTTGATTCTGGATATTCCAGAGATAGTAAACGATTTTGTCAAAAAAAATACTGCTATTCTGAATAAAATTGAAGAAAACTCAAATCTTGCCAGAATTCATGATGAGATTGTTGCAAACTACAAGAATCCAGAAGTATTAACAGATAATAAAAAAACTTTCACAGAAAAAAATCTAAATTCTAATGAAAATGATAGAATTGGAAACAAAGAAAATGTAAATAGCGAAAATACTGAGGATAATAAAGATAAACAAGATGGAAGCGCTGAAATAACTGAACTTTCGATTTTAGATTTATCTTGATTTTATCAAAATTTGTTGTAATACGTTATTAACCAATGGGGGCATTTATGAAAGTTAAGATATTATTGGCCGATGATCTATCCTTTATGAGAATGATGCAAAAAGATATGCTTGAACAAGAAGGGTTTGAAATAATTGGTGAAGCCTCAAATGGTATAGAAGCTGTCAATAAATATAAAGAGTTAAGACCGGATATAATAGTTCTGGATATTACCATGCCTTATATGAATGGCCTTGAAGCGATGAGAAAAATTTTTGAATTTGATCCTAATGCTAAGATTATTATATGCTCCGCATTGGGTCAACAACAGCTTATTATTGAAGCCATTAAAGCTGGTGTAAAGGATTTTATAGTCAAACCTTTTAAAAAAGAGAGAATGATTTCAGCCATTAAAAAAGCCTTGATGTAGGAGTTATTTGCCTTAAGTTTAGATAATAGATATATTTTTTTAAATTATTATTTTATAGTTGATTTTATAGTAATTTATTGAAGAATTATTTTGATTTATTTCTATTTCAAATCTTTTTTTATTCATCTAACTCATATGTGGTTCTTATATTAAAGAATGAATATGTAAGTTCATGAAATTAATCAAAAAAAATTTATCCATTTTTATTAAAGAAAAGAATGTGATTTATTTTTATTATTCTCTTTTCTTCTCAATTAAGTAGGTTAAAAAACATGGAACAGCTTAAAAAATTAGATAAAATAAAAGTTGCAATAGCTGATGATCTTGATTTTTTCAGAAAAGTTCTGGTCGATATTTTTGAGGAGGAAGAAGAATTTATTGTTTCTGGCGTATATAAAAATGGCCAGGAATTAATAAAAAATATATTTGCAATAAAACCAGATATAATACTAACAGATTTTAAAATGCCAGATGGTGATGGTTTATATGTTATAGAAAAAATCAATGAGATGAAGTATAATATTCCAGTTATTTTGATATCATCTTACGCAAAGCAGGATAACGAGGGAATACTTGAGTGCCTTGAAAAGGGTGCTGTTGATATTATTGAAAAACCAACAGAACAAAGTTTTAAAGCTAGTTTTGATCTTTTAAAAACATCTCTATTGAAAAAAATAAGATACATTTACAATAATTGTGTCGTTCTAAATCAGGTTAAAACTGTAGAAAGCAAAACTACAGATTATATTGCAATAGGTGCATCAACAGGTGGAACAAAGGCCATTGAAACAATTATGCGAGATGTAAAAAGGCTTTCAAAAACAACAATATTCATATCACAACATATGCCAGCAAGATATACTACAGCTTTTGCTCAAAGGTTAAATAGTATCTGTTCAAATGGGATAACAGAAGCTATCAATGGTGAAAAGATAAAAAGTGGACATTGTTATATTGCTCCAGGAAATTTTAACTTAATTTTTGCCGGGGATCATATAGAACTTACCGATGCTTCAAAACAAATAGTGAGTCCTGGTATAGATATTATGTTTCAATCTTTTGTCTCAGAAGCTGAAAAAACCTGTGGAATACTCTTAACAGGTATGGGGAGCGATGGTGCAACTGGTTTAAAGAAACTTCATGATCATGGAGCCATAACTGTTGTTCAGGATGAGAGAAGTTCAGTAGTTTATGGTATGCCAAAATCAGCGATTGAGATATTTATAGTGGATTACATTTTGCCACTTAACCTTATAGCTGGTTTCATAAATTCAATTTCCCAATGATTGATTTTCCTCTTAAAAGGTAGAATTCTTAAATTTTCCGCTTAGTTTTTGCACTTTTTTGCCATTCAGGACATTTTTAGGCATTTTATGTGCTTTTTCACATATATTAAGTTGTTTTATTTTAAACTGGAATCTTGCTTTAAAAACGCTATAAATCATAAAGATACTTTTTTCCCATTTTTCAATAACTCTCATTCATTCTATTTTAATTTACAAATTAGTAGCTAAATTATTTAAAAAAATAAGCCGAATTGTTGATTTTGTGAAAATATAGTGCTATAATTTTGTTGACAATCATACTTTTAATTAAATTTTTTTAAATTTTTTTTTTATTCTGGAGGATTATTATGAGAAAGCTGTTGCTTTTATCACTTATCTTTTTTTTAGCTATTCCAGTATTTGCTCAAAGTTCTTTTGATTTTGGTTTTAATCTTGGTTTGGGAACTATAGTTTATAACGGTACAACATATCAGACAGTTAGCCTTAAACCTGATTTATCATTTGGTAAATTTGGTATAGGACTTGATATTTTTTTTATGTTTGATGAAAATTTTAATATTGTTTCAGACAATTGGGATAGTTTTGCCGATTGGATGAATAAAATTTTATACATTCGTTATGGTACTAAAGGAGATCCACTTTACTCTCAAATAGGTATGTTTAAAAATGTTGTTCTTGGTCATGGTCTTATAATGTATAATTATACAAATATGCTTTACTTTCCAGAAATACGAAAACTTGGTTTTGAACTGGATTTAGACGGTAATATCTTCAACTTTCCATATCTTGGTGTTGAATCTTTTATCGATAACCTTCTTGATCCAGATATAATGGCTTTTAGACTTTATTCAAGGCCCTTGCTTTTCTTACAGATTCCTATTTTATCAAATATTAAAATAGGTTTCACCTATGCTCTTGATTCAGATCCTATGGAAACAAAGGCACAGGATATGAATCTTGAAGATAATTCAGCATCCAGTACTGTAAATATTATTGGTCTCGATCTTGAAGTTCCTTTTCTTCAGTCAGATGCTGTTTATATGTACGGATATGCTGATTGGGCCATGATTTTAGATAAAGGAAATGGAACTGAGATAGGAGTAAATGCTTATTTATTTAAGCTGGTGTATATGGGACTTGCACTTGATCTTTTCGGCGATAAATTTACAAACCAATATTTTGATATTCTATATGAAAACTATGATGTTAGAAACTCAAAGTTTCAATATTTAGATTCTTTAATATCTACTGTTGGCTGGAGAACTTTCGCATCTCTACTTATAGGTCAGGATATCTTTTCTTTATATTTTGAGATGCGTGGTGATTTTTCAAGTAGCCCGCTTACTCTTATAGGTTCACTCAAATTGGATAAATCAGTTCTTAAGATTTTATCACTTGAAGGGATGTTTATAAGATCTGGTATAACAAATTTTGGAGATTTGTTGAATTGGTCTTCAAATGCGCTATTAAATTCATATATACTTTTTATTCTTAGTTTGAATGTTGGGGATACTTCTTCTGTATCGTTAGTATACCAGATTACGTGGGATAAAGATGGTAATCCTATCGCATCAACTCAACTTCAAACAGGTTTAAGTTTCTAGTAGGAGGTTATTATGTTTAAGAAATGCGTAAATATTTCGATCCTTATATGCCTGATTTTCGTCTTATTTTTTGCAACAAATAGTTTTGTTTCGGGGCAAGCAGCAAGTCAACAACCCGTACCACCACCGGCAACAGGTCTGGTTAAGGTATATATTGGTGATGTTCAGATTGCCTTTGGTGAAACAGCTTCCACAGCAGCTCCAGTTTTTGCAAAGGCTCAGGTTAACCAGGAGTTGAAAGCTCCTACAAGGATAAAAACTGGCAAAGATTCCACTATTGAGATCCTTTTACAGGACAAATCAGTTCTTAAAATAGGTCCAGGGTCAGATTTGCTTATTGAGACCTGGAATTTTGATTCACAATCCAAGCAGAAACAAGGGATATTCAAACTCTTTACAGGCAAGATTATGGCTTTTGTTTCAAAATTAACGGGTAACTCTTCATTCCAGATTATTACAAACAATGGTGTAGCCTCTGTTAGAGGCACATCTTTTGGAGTCAATGTAAAAGATGGTCCTTCAGGTTCCTTGATGGATATACTTGTTTTTAAGGGTCAAGTTGCTGTTGGTCCATTGGGTGCTATACCTTCAAATTTTCTCAATGCAGGTCAGATGGTTAGTGTTGCTGCGAACTCAGTTCTATCAACTATATCAGATATTACTTCTGAAGCACTCGATGAGTTCAATCAAACAGGAACAGAAGGCGGTATGCAGGATATAGAAAGTGAACCACCAGAAGAAGAAAATGGAACTCCAGCAGAAGGTCAACAAAATGAACAGACCAATCAGGAGCAACAAACACAAACTACAGAGTTGACCGGACAGGAAAAGCAGGAAGCTGAACAAAAGGTCAAATCAGAGTTTGAAAAATGGCTTGATAAGTATTTAAATTTTATAGGTGATTTTGGCTCGACAGTTATTGATGATCAAGTATGGTCGACATTTACCGTAGATGCCGAATTTGATTTTGGGAAGATTGGTTTTGCTCTTTATATGCCTATAATTTATGGAAATGATCTATTTAATCCAGAATCCTGGTACAACTATGAAAGTTATCATCTAACCTGGGGTAGCTTTGGAGAGGTCCTTGATTCTACAGGCAAGATTCTCTCAATTTTTAGATATTTCAGAATAAATTACCCGGATGATCCATTTTTCTTAAAATTTGGCCAGTTTGATGATTTTATACTTGGTAATGGTATGAACCTTTATCTTTATTCCAATATGTACGATTTCCCTTATGTAAGACGACTTGGTGTAAATATGAACCTTCTTTTTAAAGGTTTTGGTTTGAATCTTGCCATAGATCAGCTTACAAAACCAGGAGTTGTCGGTATTAGACCTTACTTTCAGTTTATTAAAAATGTACCTTTATATTTAGGTTTTGAATTTACCGGTGATCTTACACCTTTATATGATGAAACAAGTATTGAGCCTGTTTATGGTTCTTTAGCCACAGGTTTAACGTTTCCTATTATTCAAACCCAGAACTTTTTGACAATTATAGGATTCGGAGATCTAAGTGTTAACTATGTAATGAACTCTAATGATGCAGAAAATCCATTTTATATAACCAATGGTTACGGTATCTTCGCCGGACTTAGAGGAAATATACTATTTATCAATTATCGCGCAGAATACAGGATGCTGGCAGGTGAGTATATTCCTCAAATATTTAGCATAGACTACTATAAAAAAAGAAGTGACTATGTTTCATACTTTACCACAAACACAAATCCTTTAGATTTTTCAGCTCTTTCTTCCTTAATTTCAGGCGCTAAATCTGGTTTGTTCCTTGAGGCGCAGTTTGATCTGTTTGATAAGAAGATAACTGGATATGCATCATGGGCTCACTATTTCTACCAGCAAACTACAAGTACCCTTGCAAACGATTTTCTAACAGCAGGAGTTACATTATCTGATGAGCTTTTACCTCCATTTGAAGGAACTTTAGAGCTTGTAAAACCAGATTTTCTTGTGGAAGGAGTTAACTTTTTTGAGAATCTTTCTATGAAGATAATACTTGGTTATACTGTTTCAGAAGGTTTTAAGATATATGTTTCGTACTCTATTTTTTATATACCAGATATATCTGGCAATTATCTACAGCAAACATCTTATAGTGTTATGACACAGGTTAGTTTCTTTTAGGAGGTGTTTTATCCTTCTTTATTTCACTTAGTTTGAATTATGCTTTAAAAAAGTTTTTTTGTAAAACGGTTGTAATGTAAACTAAAAAAAGCCCTGTTATGACATGGCTTTTTTAATATTTTTAATTTTCTTCAGCAAAATTTCAGCTTGATCAAAACTGAGTTGCTGATCTGCATCCGATAGAGCATTTAAAGGGGAAGGGTGAGTTTCTACTAGCAGTCCATCAAACCCAGCGCCGATAGATGCACAAGCTATCGAATCAACATAAGAAGATTTGCCGGCAGGGTGAGAAGGATCTGCTATTATTGGGATTTTTGATATCTCTTTTACAACTGAAACAGAGGTTATATCAAAAGAAAATCTTATGCTTGTTTCAAATGTTTTTATCCCCCTCTCACATAGAAGAATAAGTCTACCACCGTATTTAAGATAATATTCAGCCATATTAAGCCATTCAAAGATATTTGCTCCAAAATTTCTTTTTAAAATTATAGGAAAATTATCACTTCCCAATCTTTTAAGTAACTCTGTATTAAACATCATCCTGGCGCCTATTTGAACAACATCAATTTTTTTTCTTATAAACTCATATTGTTCAATCGAAGAGACTTCACATATTAATTTTATAGAAGGAAAATTTGATTTTAAGTGTTCAACTATATATGATCCATCATTTCCTAAGCCTTGAAAAGTATAAGGTGATGTCCTCTGCTTAAATAAAAAGGTTCTTAAAAACTGAATCTTGTTTTGTAAAGCAAAATTGGCAGATTTTAGAGCCATATCTTGATTTTCTATTGCACAGGGTCCTATACCAATAAATAAATTGTCAAAATCAGGATTGAAAAAATAATTTCTTGCCTCCTGAAAATCAAATTTTTCGTAATAGTTATCTTTCACTTATATACTCCAGCGCAAGTTTATAACCTTCTACACCGGCACCAATAATAATTATATCAGCATACTTAGCCGTGATAGAGACCTTTCTATCTTCTTCTCGGCCAAAGATATTTGAAATATGAACTTCTGCTATAACCTTATTTTGATTTTTTAAAATAGCCAGGGTATCCGATATTGCAAGAGAATAATGGCTGTAAGCAGCCGGGTTTATAATTAAAGCATCAAGGTTTGAAAGATTATCAAGAAGATATTTTATAATATCCCCTTCGCTGTTGCTTTGAAAAAATGCAAGATCAATATTTGTAAAATGTTTTGCAATAATAAATTCATTCAAGGCATTTTCAATATCAACAAGGCTTATATTTTTATAATATTCAGGTTCTCTAAGATGAAGATGTGAAATATTAGGACCATTTACAATATGTATTTTTTTCATTATTCAACCTTAAGTTTTATGATTTTTTAAAATCTATTTTGAAAATTATTAATTTGAATTGAATACCTTATCAAGCAATAAAAAAACCTTTGAATTTCTCACTGGTTTAAGATTTTCATCTGTAAAAGGATGAATCGTATGACCCTTTGCTAAAGTTTCGTTGTCTCTTCGAACAATATAACAAAGTGTCAGTTTAATTGGTGTAAGTTCTTTTATGCTGGCATCTATGCTTATATTTTGCTCAAAAAATGCAGGTTTTAAATATTTTATAGACAATTCGTATACAGGTAACAGTATTCCGCTCTTTTCTACTTCATTGTATGGGATACCGCATTCTCTGAGAAAATGGCATCGAGCCTCTTCGAACCATTTAACATAGTTTGAGTGATGAACTATACCCATCTTATCTGTTTCCCAGTAATTGACTATTTTATTGTAAGTAATTATTTTAGAATTCATGATCTTTTCCGTTAATTGTATTTTTTAATTTTCTTTTGATAATGCAATCCAACTTTTATTCAACTCTCAGTATTATTTTTATCTATATTTCTTAAAAGGTTTTCTGCTTCTTCAAGATAAAGGGCTTCCACTTTTCTATGACTTTTAATTCTAATCAAAAATCTTAGTATATTTTGTGGTGTACCATCTACCAGTATATCGCTTACTGTAATACAGGGGAAAGTAAAACCATTTTTTCTTAAGATGCTGCAAGGATAACAAGATTTTAGAGAAGGAGGAGCAACAACTATTACAGATAATATATTAGCATTTTTAAGTTTATTTTTATTAAAAAAAACTGAGAAAAATTTTAATATGGCTGATTCAATAGAGCTATAATTATCTTCTTTGAATGAAATAGCACCACGAACATCAAGCAGTTTTTTCAGAATCGGCATCTTTCCATCCCTTTGTTTTTTAATCAATAAACTGAATTAGTTGCAGGCTACTGATTCCTTTTTATGTATCATGTATGCTATGAATATAATTGATAAAAAATAATATTTCTGGTTAATCAGTACTTTTTAGTTTTTTTACATTTTTTCTATGTGTCGCTTAGCTATATAAACTAAGGAATAATAAGAGGAGCAATTTGCTGGATTAACCAGAAAGTTCAATGTTAGTTGATGCAAAAATTCAGAATAATAATACATCTTTTCTGGATCTAGCGTTTGTTATATAATTGTAAGGTTTTTTATAATTATCAAGATTTTCATTGATTTCTAAATTTATCGGGTTAAATCCTTCCTGGAACTTATCCCTCGGACAAATAATATATGGTATATTGAATGTTCCATTTGAAATGATCTCCTCTTCCAGCACTTCAGGATTATTGTTTACCTCTGAAAGATGGCAGAAATAAACGAGTTTCAGTTTGCTTTCCCCCTTGAAAAGATTATTTAAGAAATCTATCGCATCGCTATTTGAAAGGTGCCCATATGGAGATTCTATCCTTTCTTTTAACATCTTCGGGTATGGACCTGTTTTAAGCATGTTTTTATTGTAATTAGCTTCCAAAAATAATATATCGGACTTTTTGGCTATGTTAAACATCGTATTTGATACTTTCCCGGTATCGGTGATAACGGTAAATGTCATATCGGCTATCTTTAAAGAGTACGAAAGACTACCAGTTGCATCGTGATAGGTTTCAAATGGAAGAAAATAAAAAGGCCCAAATCTGTAAGTTTTCTCCTTTTCAATGAATCTTAAATCAATTTTATCGGAGGGTAAATAAGCAGAAATATCGATCTCTTTATTTACAAAAACAGGGATCTTAAGTTTTCTTGCAGTTGTTTTAACCCCATGAATATGATCTGCATGAGTGTGCGTAAGGAGAATAAACTTTATTGTTCCTATGTCTATATTGATTCTTGAAAGTCTATTTTGAAGTTCAACAAAACTATAACCATTATCGATGAGACAGGAAAACTTGTCATGGGAAAAAATGTAACTATTCGCCTTGCTTCCGCTACCTATAACAGCATATTTCATTTATGACCCTCATGGTTTTTTGAAGATTAAAAACTTATTGCTTTTTGGATGTAAAGGATAAAATTTAAAGTTTAAATTTTAAAAATAAAGTTGTAATCTATTTTCATAAGGCTTTTAGCATCTTGAAGGATCTTATCTGTAACTTCATTTGCTTTTCTGGTTCCATTTCTCAAAATTTTAAAGGGAATTGAAATATCTTTTTCCATTTCCCTGCGTTTTTCATAAAAAGGTTTTAGAAAATTAACAACAATCTCGGTTAGCTCCTGTTTGCAAAGAACACAACCCCTCTCACCATTTTTGCACTGCTGATAAACTTGTTGTAATTCATTTTGAGCAATATTATTTTCTGTGAATAATTTTCTATAATAATATACCATACAGCCATCGGGATGACCTGCATCATTTTTTCTAAGCTTTAAAGGATCGGTATAGGCACTAAATATTTTTTGCTTAATTTCATCGGGAGTATCTTTTATATATATGGCATTGCCCAGACTTTTACTCATCTTTGAGTTCCCGTCAAGCCCCATTACTCTGGAACTTCCTTTCGGTACAATGGCATCAGGTTCAACAAAGAATTGTCCATAAATCTGATTGAATCTTCTAGCGATCTCTCTGGTAAGCTCGATCATGGGAAGCTGATCTTCTCCAACCGGGACAATGTCTGCATTAAATGAAAGTATATCTGCTGCTTGAGAAACAGGGTAACCAAAAAATCCATATGTTAGTGAGTCCCCGGCTAGATGTTGTTTTTGCTTTATTTCTTCTTTTACTGTTGGATTTCTCGATAATCTTGCCATTGTTACCAGGTTTGAAAAGTAAATAGTTAATTCAGAAATTGCAGGAATTTTTGACTGAAGAACAATATTCGTCTTATCAGGGTTTATTCCACAGGCAAGATAGTCCAGTAAAACTTCTTTTACATTGTCTCTCACCTTTTGTGGGTCATCAAAATTATCTGTTAGAGCCTGAAGATCGGCTATTAAAATATAGGTTTCATGCAAGGTTTGAAGCTCTACTCTGTTTTTAAGACTTCCAAAATAATGTCCAATGTGCAAAGGTCCAGTCGGTCTGTCTCCAGTAAGAATTCGTCCCATGTAAGTATCCTTTTACTGACAAATTTAAGTTTCATCCGGCAAATTGCCTTCTTGTTCTTCGATGTTTTTTTAAGGTAATTATTTTTATTTTAACGCCATGGTTAATAAAGAAAAGTTTTTACCATATTTGTTGCAGGTAGCCTAAAAAGTATGTATTAACAAGAAGTATTAATTTTAATCAAAAAATCTCAATTCTAATTATGAGTTAAAAGAGGTAAAAAAAACCGCAAATTAACCTGAAACTCTATACAAGGTAGTTACTAACAAAGTATAATATATAGTTATTTACTTTAATAACTAAATTAAATAAAAGATAGATAAAAATAAAAAAAAAGCCATTATAACTTTTATCAAAGAAAAACAGTTGCCGCTCTATTTGCTTCAAAAAAGAAAAATACCCTTATTAAATGATATAGGAAAAATAAATAAGCAGATCGTAAAAAGAACAATTAATAAAAATAAGGGGGAAAAATAGGTTAAAAAATATAAGTAAGTATATAAGCAAATTTAAAAAAAAATAGAAGATAGGTCTGGCGGCAAGTTTAAAGCAAGGGCAAAGGCAAAAAGGAAAAGAAATATAATGAATATTAATAAAATTAGTTACCTGTGAAAATAAAAATAGATCATTCATATAAAAAAATAGCCCTCAAATGAAGGCTACTTTTTAGTCTGACAATTTTTAAATTATAAGTAAAAATTTTTGTTTTAAATCTATTTATCAATCATATTTCGGGTTACCCCAGAACAATAAGGCTGGAGCAGCTATAAAGATTGAGGAATAAGTTCCTATAATAATACCTATGGAAAGTATAAATGCAAAGTCTCTTGTAGGAATGCCACCGAAAAGCCATAGACAGATTGTCATAACAAGGGTAGTACTTCCAGTTATCATTGTTCGAGATAAGGTAACAGTAATAGAGTTATCGATATTTTCCATAAAAGAGCTTATCATCTGAGTATTGCTTTGTTGATATTCTTTAGCAATCTTTCTTTTTAAATCTTTAGAAAGATTGCTTGTTATATATTGAAACTCATTTTCTTTGATTTTAGAAAGAACAACTATAGAGTCGTTGATCGAATAACCAAGAAGAGTCAATACAGCAGCGAGAGATTGTGAGTTTAGTTCTGTTTTAAAGATTATCATAATTGATAAAACAAATAAAGCATCATGAATAACGGATAAAACGGCACCAAAAGAATACTTAAACTCTTTAAAACGAACAAGAGTATATAAAAGGATAAGACCCAGAACTACTACGAGTAAAAGAATATATGAAAATGATAATTTTGAAGATGAAGAAGAACCTACCAGGTTTGCTGAAAGTATTGTATAATCTGATGGTGAAAAAGAAGCTGAACAAGCGGCTCTGAAATCTTCTATTTTCTGGTTGTTAAGGTTAGTGTCACCAGCAGTCGGGAGTCTGACTACATAGTGCTGTGAATCAGCACCACCAAGCTGAGTTATATTTGAACCAAAACCATTTGATTGGCAGAATTTTCTAAAATTCTCTATGTCGACTCCTGATTTTGAAAATTGGATCTGTATGGTGATACCACCGGTAAATTCTATACCCAGATTTATACCGTTTATAAAGAAGAATACAAAACCTATTAACATTACGCATATGGAAAAACTGAAGGCAAGATATCTATACTTTGAAAATGGAATTATTTTTTTCATCTTATAATTCCTCCAATTTTAGTAAGAGATTTAAACTTCCATTTTTTAAACATATTTATATAGTACCATCGTCCAGTGATGAGTACTATAAACATGTTTATTATAATACCGACAGTAAGGGTAACTCCAAAACCTCGTATAGAACCACCACCTAGGAACATAAGAGCAACTGCTGAAATCAAAGTGGTAAGGTTAGCATCAACTATTGTGGCTGAAGCTATAGTAAAGGAATCATTGACGATATTAATGAGTTGAATTCTATTTAAGTTCTTAAGATAATCTTCTTTGATTTTTTCAAAGATAATAACAAAAGCATCGACACCCATACCGACATTTAAAAGGATACCGGCAATACCAGGCAGTGTCAAAGTATAGTTAAAAGCTGCTAGAAATGCTACCAGCATAAATATATTAAACAAAATAAAAATGTAAGCCATAAGTCCTGAAAACAGGTAGGCAACAACCATTATGACACCAACGATCAAAGCACCAATTAAGCCAGCTCTAATACCTTTAGTGATGGAATCTCTACCAAGAGTAGGACCTACATCCTGTCTTTCCGCTATAACAAGTGGAACAGAGAGTGCTCCAGCTTTTAAAATATTTTCAAGATCTTTTGCCTCTTCCATGGTAAAATTACCAGAAATCGCAACCTGGCCGTTAGGTATAGGTTCATTTATAACAGGCATGGATTGAATTTTGCCATCAAGAACAATGGCAAGATGTCTTCCTTTATTATCTGCTGTAATTTTATAAAACTTTTCAGCTCCTTCAGGGTTCAAGGTAAAAGTTACTTCTATACCACGCATTCCATTTTGAACAAGAACCTGTCCTATTGCTGTTCCATCAAGTTCAACTTTTTTCTTGAGAATTGTTGGAACTTTTTTTACCTGAACACCGTATTTGTCTTTTTCGTATAGCCAGTATATGGCAGAATCTTCCGGTATCTTTTCAGGATATTTATATTGACCAAATTCATCGAAATCAGCTGGACTTATCCCACCAATTGTAGCTAGAGTTGCTTCATCAACTAGTTGAAAAGTTAACTGTCCTTGTTCCAGCAGGATCCTCTGGACTCTTTCAACATCTTTTGCCCCAGGAATTTCGATTTCGATTCCTTCATTTCCTATTTTTCTAATATGGGTTTCGGCAACACCAAACTGATCTATTCTGTTAGTTAAAATAAGCATTGCCTTATCAATAAGTTCAGAAAGTTCAGCCTGTGAGAGTTGTCTATCAAAACGAGACAGATCCGGTCGCAATATAATATATAATCCTCCTTGAAGATCAAGACCAAGGTTAATTATTCGATTTTTTAATTTTTTATTCTCTTTTATCTTATTTAGTGTATCATCAGATACTTTAAGTTCGCGAAGTTGCTCGTTTGTCATCATTGTGTATTCTCTATCCTGAGCAGATAAGATAAAGTACCATTTTATGGTTGGATAAAGTAAATAGCATGAAAAAAGAAATAGCAAAACTGTCAGTATTATTCTGACATTATCGCTTAAAAATTCTTTGGTTCCGAATGTCTTTTTTATTCTCAAATTTTTTCGATCAGACATTATTCCTCCAGAAACATAAATTTAAAAAAGCAAATCGAAATAAATCTACTTTCAAATAGTGAAATTTATTATTATAGAGGGTATTTGATAAATTATTCAACCTCTTTTTTCTTTACACTGGCAACTGCGCCTTCAAGAATACGGATGGTGGTGTTATCATCAACTTTTATGGTAACATATTCATCTTTAACTCCCACAACTGTTCCAAATATTCCGCTGGTTGTAATGACTTCATCCCCTTTATCAAGTGATTTGATCATAGCTTCCATCTTTTTTTTCTGCTTATTTTGTGGAAGAATTATAAGAAAATAAAAGATAACAATAATGGCAATTATAGGCAAAAAGTTGATAAGAGCAGAAGAAACAGAGCTACCACTTTTAGCTGCCGGTGCTGCCTGTTGTAATAATAGTGTAAGATTCATAAATTACTCCATATTTATTAATAATTTTACTCATCGTCAAAATCGAAGAGTCTAATCTAATAAAAACTATTCTATGGCAAAGTCAATATTTTGTTTTATTTTAAGTCTAAATATAACAGTCTAAAGTCAAAGTCCTGGGAATAAGTTAATCTTTAATATCATCTGTATCTATTTTTTTCTTTAAAATAACCTTTTTGAAAAGATTAATTACGAGAAAAAAAACTATAGATACAAAGGCAAGTATTAAACCATTTTTCTTTATTTCAGCCATACTTGTGAATTTGGTAAGTGTACTTCCGCAATAAGCATAGAATAAACAGGAAGGAAGTGCACCAATAACTGAATATATAGAATAAATTCCAAAAGGTATATTTGAAATAGCAGAAACGACATTGAGTGAGTTATAAGGGGTAACAAAAAATAATCTGGCAAAAAGTATAAAGTTTTTACCCCCTTCGGTAATTTTTAAAAGAATCCTATCAAAAAGTTTTATTTTTGATTTAACTTTATCAAAGAAGTTGTGAAGGAAAAATCTTGCAATAACAAAGGACAAGATCATCGTTATAGCACTTCCAATAAAGGAAAACAAACTACCGAAGAAAAATCCAAATAAAACCCCGGAAATTATCGAAAGAGGAGCTATAGGTAAATAAAGAAAAGAAAAAAGAGTATATAAACCAAGCAGTGATAGGATAGATAGAAAATAATTTTTTTCGACAAATCTTTCCTTTAAGCTTAGAATATTATTCCACTCAGTCAATGATTCAAAGTCAAATATAACAAGAATGATGATAATTGCAGCAATAAAAATAATAAAAAGAAGAGTTTTAATGCTTTTTTTCATTGTAAAGTTCTCAAGTTATATATCAGGTACATAAAATCAATTTGATGCTTTTTCAATCGATAGAATGGAATATATTTTTTCATCAACTGGATTTACAAATTCGTCTCCAACTTTTTTATTGAGCAGTATTTTACCAAGTTCCGTTTCATAGGATATTATGTTATTATTTATATCTATATCCCATTTACCTAAAATTGTGTACACATACTTTTTCTGGCTTTCCTTTTCAAGTAAAACACATCTTGTCCCTATTGAAACTACATCACATGATATGCTGTTAAAATCTATAGGCTTAACATTGTTTAGATCCTTTTGAAGTTCAGCAGCTTCAACATTCAGGCTTTGCAAGAGTTCTCTTGCTGAATGATACTCTGCATTTTCTCTGAGGTCACCCTTTTCCTTGGCAAGCATCATCTCTCGATTGACTCTTGGTATTTCCACTTTCAGCAGATTTTGAAGATAATTTTGTTTTTCTTTTATTGCATCTGTTGTTGAATAAAAAGTGCTATCAGATTCTTCCTTTTCTTGAGGAGCTATCTTTGTTAAGATTTCAGGTCTATACTTAGCAAGTAAAGTTTTAAACTCAATCAAATTATCTTCTCTCACCCACTTTATTTTTAAAAAAACTGAAGCAACTTTTTCAATATTAGGAGAGTTTGTAAGAAGATAATTTTCAAACAGTTTATCTTTAAAAAGAAGATCAACAATATTATTGTAAAGTTTTCTATTGTAAGATGAGTCTATTTTTTGAACAATTGCTTTATTGGTGATATCCAGAAGGTTAGCCAGGATGACCAATATTTCACCAGGATCAAAAAACTCTGCAAAATCATTTTGTGTATATACATTTTTAACAAACCAGAGAAATATTTCGGGTTTATCTTTAAAATTTCTGGCTATTTCTTTGCCTTTTTCTTTGATTATATCTAAATATCCTCTCGAAATAAGGGTGGATACGATAAATTTAGATGGATACTCTAAAAGATATTCTCCCATGATATTTTGCCAATTATTAGAGTATAGCATCAGTTTATTAAAAAAATCTTTCTCATATATAGTATCTTTAAAATTAAAAATATAATTTTTCTCTTCAATAAGCTTGTTAAAAAGATCCACTGTATCAAAACTAAATTTAATAGATAGCTGCGGGTATTTTTGTTTTAGTTGATATAAAAAAAGGTATGCTATGACAAGATTTTCATGAATTATCATATAATCTTTTTCGTTTGGAATATAGGCTAGAAAGGTTTTAAGCATATATTGAGAGGTGTCAGTGTCAAAATCTTGAGCTTCTTCAAGATAATTGAGGTATATCTGAGATTTTTGTAAGAGGCTTTCAGTAGATTTAAATCTCTGCAAAATATTTTCTTCCTTTGAGGCGGCCTTTGTTCTCAGACTGTAAACTGTTCCATCTCGTATGATTAGAGGATTATCTTTTATATTATTTCTAATCTTATCCCATGTTTTATTCCAATCTTTTTCATTTATTAATTTTTTAGTAAGTATAGATTTGATATCTTTTGTATTAAGTGGTTTGTTAAAAGATTTAAGTAAAGATATCATGAGTGCTGATGGATTTTTTTCGATTAATTCTGTTAGTATTTCGGGATGGTATTTTTCCAGAACTCGAAAATCATTATCATCGAGTATTTTTAAAGCTTTTAGAGCCATATCGATAGAAAATTTATGTCCTTTTTTATTATCAAAATCAACAATTACATAATCTTCATTTACATTAATATCTTTAATAAAACCAAGACCGGATAGTTGATGAAAAACATATTTATTTATATCGAAAGGAATGTACCTTTCAAAGTCAGTTATTGCTGCACCAAGGGATTTCCATTTTTCTCTTATCTGAGATTTTTGTAAACAGGCTTCAAGTTGAGTATTGCTCTCATATTTTTTTAAATATGCGGCGATTATTTTTTCTCTTAGCTTCTGTATAGTTGGATTATTATTCTGGCTGCTTTTATCGGGAAGATATTCGTAAATTATTTTTATGGTAGATATAACTGATTCCCATTTTTCTTTCACTTCGAAGTGCTCTATAAGTTTTTCACCTAATTTTATTTTAAGATTCAGGTTTTCAGTGTTATCGATTTTAAGGTAGAAATAATCTTCATCTATTTCATCAAATTCCAGAAGTTTCTTAAATAATTCCTCAATTTCAGTGGGATTTTTGCTATTTAGTGAATAATCAAAGACTTTTTTGTAATAATAAATTGCCTTATCTCTTATTCCATGATTTTCATAATATTGAGCTAACTTTTTGCCAATTTTAGTATCAGTGAAGTCAAGTTTTATAATCATTTCGTAAAATTCAACTATTTCATCATCGCTTTTTTTTTCATCTTCAAGTATTTGAATATATCTTAACAAAACAGCTTTATATAATTTTGTTTTTGAAATAAATTTTTCGCAGAGGAATTTGACGATCTTTGTCTTTCTATTTTCATCAAAAATATCTAAGAGTTTCTTAGCATAATCATTTCCCATGAGCTCCTGGTTCGAGGCAAGAATCATAGAAAGAAAATAGAGGGCAATTATCGAATTAGAGTTATTTTTCAAATACTGTTCAAGAAAATTCTCAATCTCTTTGTTCTCATGGCTATTAGCAATATCAACAATGAGAGGATCAAAAGATTCAAAATCATTCTGCTTAAAGTCAGCGATAGTCATCCGCGTCCATTTTTCTTCCTTTAATATTTCCGATATGTTATCAATATAATTACTCATATGGCAAAAAGCTCCTTTAAATGAATTTAGTAAAATAGTAATTTGCTAAAAATCTATTAAAACCTGATAAACAATTTTTTTCCACTAATTATTTATAAATATAACTACTTCTAACAGGTCTATGAAAATAAGAAAAACATCAAATTGTTTTTCTATGCTCTTCATAGCTTTTTTATTGTCAGGTGGCAAAAAAAAGGTAGAAGAGTTAATTATCTTTTTAAATGGAAAAAAGCCTTAAGCATTATCCTTTTCTGCATTTTCGATGCTATATAATAAGCCCGGACTTTCGATTGTATTGAAAAAAAATATTATTCCCGGACTTTCGATTGTTGTAAATACCGTATAACGATAAATATAAATTGCTAAAATAATCAATTACTTCAACAAAGAAAATAAAAAAATAGAAGTTCACTGGGCAGATGAAAATTTAAGAATTTAATAAAAAATATTCCTCTAAATCATCCATCCTCTTCCAAAGAGTGCCCAAAATGGTATTTTAGGAACATTAATTTTAATTAAGCTGTGCTCTCTTAACTTTTACAAAGAGTACATTTTAATCATAGAACCAATTCAATCTGTTTGGCAAGTGATTCATTCAAATTGTGAATCTTAAGCAGGTACTGATTTTTTTTTATCTCATCTTTAACCTGATATATATAATACTCAAGCATCAATATGCATTTTTTCAATATTTTTGGTTCCAGCTCAGGTTTTAGTTCTTGTTTTGAGTAGTATAATTTTTCAAATTTGACAAGATCAGCAGATACTTTTTCAAATTCATTTTCCGATAATTCTCTTTTCACATTTAAAAAACTATCAATATAGCCATAAACCGGAATCCATTCAAGGACAAGATATTCGGGATAGTTATCTTTTTTAATGTTCTCGATTATCTCATGAATTTTATCACAAACAATATATTTTGTATCAAAAGCTATATTGTTTTCTAGAAAAAAAGTATCCTTAAATAGAATTTTTGCATGAGAAAATTGCCCTTTTGCGTAAAAAACATCGGCAAGCATAAGAGATATAAGCTGGTCTTTGTTTAATCTGTATGCATACTGCAGAGTCTTTATAGAGTTATCATATTCTCCCAGCTCTCTAAAACATATTGAAATCTTTTTCAAAAGGTCAATATCATTAATCCTGCTCTGGGACCTGGAACCTAAAAAGGAATTTAAGGCTTTATTGAAAACAAAATTATGTATTGCATGGACTTCGGGTATGGAAGGATTAATTTTATTTTCTTTCATGAAAGATTCAAAAGCTTCCCATTCATTATAATATGCCAAAGCTTGTTCATAAGGATGCACCAGCTTTGTAAGTTTTTCCTCTCTATTTTGCCAGAATTTGATTATTCGATGAAGCAAAACAAGATGTTCAACTTCATTCTCTTCCTGTAACTCTGAAGACAAAGATTCATAAGCTTTTGTAAAATTACCTTCATTAAGCAAATTAATAAGAGTATTCTTATTTGACATTAGATAAATCTTAATTAAGAATTATTTGGGGAAAAGATGTATAGTTTGAAAAATTATCCCTGATAAACATAAAAAATTATTTATTTTTGTCAATAAGAAGGATAATTTTTCCTTCTTTAATAAGTTTCAGGTTGGATTGATTTCCAAGCAAAAAAGCAATATCTTCATTTGATATAATAATATCTGTATTATGGATTCCGTAGCTTCCTATTGCAGGAATAAAAAAAGGATTATCTCCGATTAAGGTGTTTAAAGCTTTTAAACCGGATGTATCACATATGTATGTAAGATATCCATTTTTCTTGATGGTCTGATAATCTATATTGTCAAATGTGATTAAAGAGACTCTATTTTCTGAAAAAATCCTTGGTTTCAATGCTGGCAGTATCATATATCCTCTACAGTCAATGACTATGGAGGTAAACTCTGTTTCATGAGGAAATGCTGTAACTATGGGGATATCATTATTATAATCTCTATCAAGTTTTAAGGCGGAATATATTGAAAGATCGGACATTATAAAAGGCAAAAAAAATAATATGGAACGTCGATTTTTTTCATATTTTATATCTGATTTATAAGCTTTATTAACATATTCGTATATGTTTCTATTTATTTCTGGATCTTCTTTTATAAGATCTAGAATAGTAGTTCTTGAGTCCACTATCATCTGCGTTATAAGTGTTGTAAGATTTGCTATTCCATTTTCCTCTGCTTTTTTTAAAGTTAAAAGTTCATTTGCTGCTATATTTGTGGCATCGGGGTCAAGATAGGAAAATCCTTCTGATTCAAACTTTTTATATGTCCAATTAATAAATCCGCTCAATTTTCTGTCTATAACTTCATAGTTTTCAGCTGCCGGTATATCTAAGTTCAGTAGAAGTAATAAAATAAATATGTAAAATAGAAAAATAAATATAAATACTTTCTTCATAGTTTTTTTCAAATTCTCTTCTCTCATTTATTATATTATATTTTATGCAGTTCATTATTGGAACAAGATTAAAATTTATTGAGAACCGTAAAATATTATTACAAATAGAAAAAATTCTAACATTATTTATTTATAAAAAACTATTTCGTTCCAAACAAGTAATATCATATCCTCGTAAAACTAATAAAATTGCATACAAAGATATAGATAATCCAGATTATTGATAGTTAGTAAGATTGTGCAGCTTATCAACAATAACTATATTGCCAAAAACAAACTTGCAAAACCATAGTTAAAATAGCCATATTTATAAAAACAACTATATTTACTTTATCGATTAAATCAAATATTATTTAACTTAACTTTTGCATTGCCAGTCATTTTTGTCAAAAAACTTCTTTGATTGGCCTATTTTTTGATTAGCCTATTTTGCGATATTTTATCTTTATCATATTATAATTATTTCTTAATTTTAAGTTCATCTGTTAAATTTATTTTCTCGTTGTTAGCTTTTTTTGTATAAGTTATATAAAAAGAACAGTAGATACATTTTTGATAAACTTAAATAAAAATTATAATAATCTTCCAGAGCTTTTGACTATGCTATATTATACAGCGAAGAGTTTAGCTATTCATCCTTGCAGGATGAATGAAAGCAGATATGCTAAGTCAAATGATTTTTTTTATAAAAAAAGAAATCACTAACCGGAAGAACCTAATTTTATCAGCATGTTTTTGACAGAATCTTCAATAAAAGAAGGAGTTGATGCAGAACTTACAAGCATGACTTTGTTTTTATCTTTGATATTGTTAATTATCTTTGAAAGATCATCAGGTTTTTCAATAAAATAAACTTCATCATTTTTTTGTTTTAGATTATCATATAATCTTTTAGAATTTGAAGACAAATAATCTCCTAAAACTATTGATACATCACAATTTCTTGACACTTCGATTGCTTTTTGTTCCCTGTATTGGACAGATGTACAGATCGTGTTAAATATCTTTACTTCTTCAATTTTTCCATCTTTTTTTAATTTTAAAAAAAAATTTTTTGAATCATTGAAAAGTGCAAGAGATGAAGTTGTCTGAGAAAATAATGCGATTTTTCTATTTTCTTTGATTTTTTCTAAAATAGTGGGTTCATAAAGATTTTCTTGTGATGAAATCAAAATATATGATGATGCATAGCTTTTAAGTCCAGTAGTTTCTGGGTGTCCTTCTTTTCCAATTATTATACAGGTTTTATCTGAATTTTGAGCTATAAGCTTTTGAATTTGCTTAACTTTGGGACAGGTTAGATCAAAAACTTTTAGTCTTTTTTCAAGGTTTGCTTCAATATTTCTGTCTATCCCATGAGTGGCTATGACGAAAATAGAGTCTTCAGGAAGGTCAAATGGATTTTCGGTTTTTTTTATATTAAAACCATTAAGATATTTTTCATACTCTTTATTGTGAATAAACATACCTGAAATATATATGGGACCTTTATTCTCCTTGCGTATTTTTAAAAGTTTCTTTTCAGCAGCTATTACTCCTGGGCAAAATCCACTTCCTTCAGGAATAATGATTTGCATTACGAGCATCCGTTACAACAACAATTGGCAAAACAAAGACAGGTTAAGCAATCCATGCAAGAAGAAGTTGTTTGTGAACTTGAAGCATAATAAGGCCTGGTTTGAGTATTTGCAAGTTGTTCCCGAAATCTTTGATAATAAGCATTACCAGGTTCAAGATTTATAGCCTTATTAATATAGGTAAATGATTTATCCAGTTCACCAAGATTTGCTGAGACAACAGCTTTAAGGTAATTCCATATACCAGAATCAGGTTGATTTAATTCATTTAGCCTCATATTTGCCTTTGCAAATTTACCACTTTGTATCATAGAAATGACATCATCATATTCTTTACTAAAGCCATAATTACCTTGATATTCACTAGAATAACCATTATCATAGTTGGAGTAACTTGAAGAGTAATTGCTCGATTGATATTTTCCATCTATTATTTCGTCATATGCTTGCTGAATTTCTTTAAATTTCTCCTCAGCCAGATCGGCAAGTGGATTTCCCTGATATTTATCTGGATGATATTTTTTTACAAGCTCTCTATATCGGGCTTTAACCTGATCAATAGTTGCGTTTTTTGGAATTTCAAGTACATCATAGGGATCTCTTCTCATTAATTTAATCCTTTCTCTTTAATAAATGCAATAATATACACACCTGAAATAAAGTATTAATTCTAAATAATAATGTTTTATCTTTGCACATAATATTAGTTTATAATAATTTTATCGCTTCTTTCCTTTTTTTGTTGGGAAAAATATAATTTTGTCAAATGATTCTTTTTTAAAAAATAAAGCTTTCTTTTAATTTGTCAATATGCCATGGCATCTGACCAAAAGTATCGAGATAAATTCTTTCTGATTCCATACAAAAATATAAAGGGAAATTTGCATTTGTTCTTTTATAAATATTTAAAAGCTCCATATAAATTTTTTCCCTATCCTTATAAAAATACCTGACTTTTCCATCAAGACCATATATTAT
>JAAYUW010000086.1 GCA_012517545.1 Exilispira sp. | reverse complement strand
AGTATAAAATTTTTTTCATAATAGTATCACTTTAATAACTTTAATAATAAAACTATCTCATTATTTAAGCTAAATCATTAGAAAATGAAGTTATAAATGAATTGAGCAACGCTTAAGTAAAAATCGTATATTCAAGGTTACCTTTTGTGTCTGAAACCTTCATCAACAATAATATAGTTTTCTTTATCAAATATTTCTAAAAATTAAATATTTATAAAAATTAAATATTGTTGCAAAAAAATTATTTTATATAATAATCTTACTATATCTCTGTGAATATATATGTAATATATGTATTACTTATTATTATTCATTAAAACTTAAGCAGAGATTATTATGTTTTTTTTATTGAGAACTTTAATAATTTAGAAAAGGAGTCAGAAGCAATGAAAAAAGCTTTTTCATTTTTTTTACTAATTTTACTATTTTCGCTTTTCTGTTTTACTTCCTGTACAATAGGATTTTCAGGATCTAAGTCTTATACGACAAGCTCTGTTGAAACAAATGATTCAGCATACTCTTATGGTTTTATATCACTTGATGGGCAAACTATAAATGAGTTCCCAAATATAAAGAAAACTCAAAACAATAAACTTTTTTTCCTTTCTCCAGATTATGAAACAAAAGGAGATCTTCCCTACACTCTTTCAAAAAGTCCCGATCTTGATATTTCAAAAATAGCTTTTGGTTATGATTCAAGCACACTTCGTTTTGATTTTTACCTTGCAGGGAAAATAAATCATAAAAAGATCTTTTATGGTATTTCAACTTACGATGAAGAAACAGCCATGCTTAATGTTTATATGTATTATCCTTATGAAAATGTATTTATCTGGGTTACGATGGTTGGCGAAGAATCTGGTATGGCTTTTGATCTGAGCAAAGTAGTTACTGGTTGTTCTTATACAAATTATCAAAATTCAGCTTTAGTCTCATATTATTTGCCTATGTCGTTTATCAAGTTAAAAGAAACTGTCCCTATTTTATGTATATCAGGTTACAACGACAGTAATGGTGCACCAAATATAGCCGATAAATCTGAAACTATCGAATTTACATTCTCCCAATGATAAAAAACTGCATCTTAAATAAATCTTAAAAGATGAAGATAGAAAATTAGAATTTTCAAGATTAAAATTAAAGGAAAAAATATGAAGAGAGGATTTATAATTTTATTATTGTTGGCAGCATTATTATCCATATTACCATCTTCTGTTTATGCTGATGGTATCTATGAATGCTGGGAAATTGGTTCTATGTTAGGAGTTAATTTTGCATCTTTCTCAAATGAAGATCTTTCCTATATTTCAGATTCAACGTACAGCTGGTTTTCTTTAAAAGCTTTTATAGGTTTTTTCTTCACAAACTATTTTTCAGTGCATTTAGAACTTGGTCTTGGTTACATTAACTATTATGAAGATGATCTATCTGGAATAGTATCTATTTCGAATACAGATTATAATTTGATTTTAAGATATTATATATATTTCAAGCATTCTTATGATGATACCCAATCAAAATCCTTTATAAGGGGATATATTGGTCTGGGTTACAGTTATTCTGAAGTTAGTGATGCTTATCTTGGACTTGCACTTGACGAATTAGGGTATGATATATACGATGATATTGTAACAGATCTTTATAAACAAAATTTTGGTTCAGCTATCATAGTTTTAGGATTTGATGTAAGCTTATTTGTAATCGAGTTCCGATACTATTACGGTATAGATTATATGAGTGATGTACTTACAACCATGCCCAAACGCTCTCAATTTGAAATTTTATTCGAAACTAAATTAATTATTTAAGTTTACATGCTCATTTCCCATTTTGTAAGATTTGTTTTGCTGAAATATTTTATCTTTTGCTATAAAAATACGTCTTTATTTTTTTATGGATCAACTGTAACTTAACTTATCACTTTTAAAGCATCGGACATTTAGATAATACAGCCTCATGTATAAAGTCTAAAGCTTAAAATCTTGGTAAGGATTTTATAAATACAATCAAAAGACGAAAACCTGAAGTGCAATATTTAAAAGTGTAAAGTCAGAGAAAAAGAAAGAAACAAAGGTAAAGAATAAAGACAATCTTGAAGATACTTAGGCGTAATAAGGAGATAAAAAAATAAAAGAGTTTTCCCGCAGACCAGTGGATAAAAATATAAAAACTAACTAAAAAAAAGTGGAAATTCTGCATATTTTAGTCTATTTGCTAAAAATATTAAAAGTAGGTCAGGATACTTCCAGTATGCATAATATGAATATAACACATATTTTCCAATTTAAATTGAGCATAATTATAAAACAAGATATTTAGCCTAATTTAAAAAAAAGTTTAACTTTTCCTGTTATTCATTGATAAATTATAATTTATTTTATAATAAAAGTAAAAACGAAAAAAATTTTAAAACTTTTCCAGCTATGTGCTGATGATTTATCTATTTATTAAATCAAGCAACTTGAAATAAATACTATTTTTAATAATCCAATGAATTATCTCTGTTCTTTTGATCTTCAAAAATAAAAACTATAAACTCTAATTAAGAGATTACAAAAATTGTATTGTTTTATAAAAGATTAGAAAAAAATTTAAAAATAGTATTTGTGTGCTTCATCAAGTGGAATATATATGATCGGAGGTGTATGCTTTTTAAAAAGTTTTCTTGTTTCGGGTGTAAGTTTTCTAAAAGTTTCAGCACTTATAGCGAAGCCTCTGGTCTTCATCATTGCGCAGACATTTACCTCATTTCCCATAATATCGAGTCGAAGATCATCTTCTAAACCAAGATATCCTATTGCAACTTCTCCCGTATGACATTTCACATATAAGGTAGAATCAAGTTTTAAACTCTTGTTATATTCATCTATCTTTTTTTTTAGATCAAGTAAAGCCTTTACGCCTCTATCGATGTCATCAGGACCAAATATTATCAAAGCTGAATCTCCAATAAACTTTAAAACAAGACCACCTGCGTCATGTATACTTGAAATTACAACTTTTGAAATGGATGAGATGTAATTAAAAGTTTCTTTTGGGCTTCTCTCATAAAAATTCTTAGAGAAATTTGTTAAGTCTATAAAAGATATAAAAAGCTGTACTGTTGAAGGTAGCAAAGATAAATTAACTCCAAGATTTTTCAAAAATGAATTTGAATTATTCAAGATATTAGCTGACATAAATTCTCCTTTTAGTTATTCATTGTTTTAGTTGGCCTTTTATCCAACGGTAAGAAAAGGAGTCGCACGTCTTAAAACCGTGCAGTTTTGCAAAATAGAAAATAGATAGATCTTACATAACTGGAAAAGTTATTTATATTATAGCTTATCTTTTAAATTTTTCAAATTAAAATAAAATAAAAATTTTTATTTAAGGGATAATATTGCTTTTTTTTACAGGAAATATCAATTTTCGGGAACTAATATCATACGATGATCTGTAATTTATTGTAACAATTTGAAATATAATATTTGATAAAATAGTTGCGGTTATTAAATGCTTTTTATCCTTAAGTGATTAAACACAAAACTCAATATATCAACCTTCTTCCATCAAGCAGATGCTGATTTTTAAAAAAACGTTTTCTGAAGTCTATAATAGGCTCTTCACAAAATGCAAAGAGAAAGGAGATAATTTGCTTAATAAACCTAAAAAACTGGAGATCTTAAAAGTTGACAATTTTGAACCTTCACATTATTATTTTGTTTGTAATATTAGTAATTTAATAAAAAGGTTAAAAGGATAATTTTATTAATTTTGAACTAATGTTTTTAGTTTAAAAATAAAGATAAAGAGGTACCAGATGATCTCATTTTGTGGGATCGATTGTTCCGATTGCCAAGCTTATCGCGGAACAATTGATGCAAATATTGAACTTTTAAAAAAATCATCTGATGAATGGGGTAATGGTAAAACAAGTCCAGAAGATTGGGTCTGCCTCGGATGTAGACAGAAAAAGATAAAACTCCTTGCAAAAAATTGTTCAAAATGTCCTATTAGAAAATGTGTAATCGGACATGGATTTGACCTATGTGCCCAATGTCCCGATCTTTTTAAATGTGAGAATATGAAGTCTTTTATGCAAGACAAAGATTCTATAGTATATAAAAGAAATAAACTAATCTACGATTCATATTTTTCAACCAGCAAGGATAACTAAATCTGAATACTTTTTTCAAAAAAATTTCTCAAATTGAAATTTTCATATTTTTTTTAAATTTTAGGAAATTGGCAATATTTATAGGTTTAGGAGACTCTTTAAGTTTTTATTTAAAAAAAAATCCAGCATATTTATTTAAATACCTGCGATTCATGCATAATATTAATCTTCAAATTTTTCTTTACCTTTTTTCCAGATTAATTTGACTTTTTTAATTATTACTATACTAATTATTAGTGTGCTAATGATTAGCTTACTATTATTTAAATTTTGGTAATAAGGAATATCGAATATCAAGGATCAATTTATGAATATTGATAATCTTGAAACACCTTTTCTTGATATAGCTGGTAAAATAAACAAAAAACTTTTTAATTTTATGTTTTGCAAATTATCAAGAATAAATGTTCACCCTGGACAACCTCCAGTTTTATTACTCTTACTTGAAAAAGAAAAACTTCTAAATCAAGTTCAAATCGCTGAAAAAATAAATATTAAACCTTCTACCGTAGCAGTGATATTAAGAAAGATGGAAATGGCGAACCTTATCGAAAAAAAAATGGACGAAAAGGATAGAAGAGTATACTATGTTTCGCTTACTTCGAAGGGAGAAGAACTTGCAGGTCAAACAAAAAAAATATTCTGGGAAATGGAGCAAACCATACTCAAAGATTTTACAGTGGATGAAAAGAACTATCTCATCAAAATGCTAAATAAAATATACTTTAATCTTGAAAAATGGAAGGAATAAATGAATAAGAGAAATAAAAATAAAAATGGTAAAGGGGTATTATCTTACTTTAAACCTTATATATTTATGGCTATAATTACCATTATTTTTGTGGCTTCAGCGGCACTTTTAAACCTCTATCTTCCAAATCTTATGTCAGATATCGTAAATAAAGGTGTCGTAAAAGCAGATACCAGTTATATTTTATCAGTCGGTTTGAAAATGCTATTTTTTTCACTTCTAAGTGCTCTATTTGGTGTGATATCACATCTAACTTCTGCTAAAGTTGCAGCATCTTATGCAAGAGATCTTAGAACTGCAATCTTTAATAAAGTTACAAACTTTTCTTTAGAGGAATTCGATAAATTTTCTACATCATCTTTGATAACAAGAAATACAAACGATATAGTTCAGATTCAACAGGTTACAATCATGATGATGAGGATGGTTATAAGAGCTCCAGTTATGGGTATAGGAAGCATAGTCATGGCATTTTCTTTGAACATGAAGCTTTCAGAGATATTGTTTGTATCTATACCTATCTTAATAATAGGAACAATACTTCTAATAACTAAAACTATGCCAATTTTTACAAATATGCAAAAAAAAATAGATAGGATCAATCTTGTAATCAGGGAAAATTTAATCGGAGTTAGAGTTATTAGAGCCTTTAATAAAGAAAAACATGAGGAAAGCAGGTTCAAAGAGGCAAATGAAGATCTTACAAAAACAGCATTAAAAGTTAATAGGATAAATGCTCTAATGTTTCCATTAATGTCATTTATTGTAAATTTTACCACAATTGCAGTTATATT
>JAAYUW010000085.1 GCA_012517545.1 Exilispira sp. | reverse complement strand
TAGATGATCCAGTATTTATAGATATGTTACTCTTTTATAAGCATCTGCTTTTTGAGTATCTTGAATATTGTTCAAAGAATGATATAGATAAGCCATTTAATATACAAAATAGTAAAGATATAAACACTTATAAGTATCTTAACGCTTTTTTAAAAGAATACTACAGGGCAAGATTTGAAGAATCAAGGAAGATATCGAAATTTTTAAGTAATATCGAAATTTATCAATATTAGTAATAAATGATAAATAATTAGAGTAGAAAGTTATTGTGAGATCCTTTTTCTTAATGGCTTTAATCGTATTATGTGCTATGCCAATTCTTGCAAGCACACCAGAGCAGGATATGGTTTTAATAGTTGATGAAGATGATGGAGAGTTTAGTGGTTTAGAGCAGGTGAGTGATGAGGAGATGGCACAGGTGGAAGGTGACCGGGTTGTATTTGAAGATGTAGTACCCACAAGTGTATCTGTTTCAAATTTAGAATGGCATGATATTACAGTAGTTTATGGTTCAAATGGATATGCTATAATAGATTGGAATGGTCAGGTAATATCAGATTCTAACCACGATGGAAGTATTACAGCTGAAGATCTTGTACTTATATTGAATCAACAAGGTTTTGATCCTGTTCTTAGTTTATATGAAGCTGGAGCGGTATTTTGTCTTTTAGAAAGTCAAAAAATAATTTTTAACTCTTATTTTGATTAATTAGCTGAATGAAAATCTAAAACTAAATTGAAAAAGAGTTGAGAAAAAGGGAAGCTTATGCTTCCCTTACCTTAAAATTTTGGGAAGATAAATGAAAAGAATTAAACTTTTATTTTTAATAATATTATCTTTTATATTAATTTTATTTATTTCATTTGATCAAACAAAAATAAAGATAAATAATTTATCTACAATGAATATGTGCTTTAAGGCAAAAGACGGATCTGAAATTGAATTTAATAACAATGAATATCAATTAATGCTTAAATTTTTATTTCAAGATCAAAATTTTTATCCATCAGCTTTGAAAGAAGAATATTTGAAAGTAATAATGAAAAATAAAGAATTTCTGGATGATGAATACAATCAATTTTTACAATATTTTATCTATTTTTTAAAGAATAACAATATCAAAAAATATAAATATACAGAAGAAAAACTTAATGATAAAGAATATATTAAGAAAAGATTATACGCAATAATATCAAATACTTATAACTTTAATTTACCAATATTTTATTTACAAATTATTGACAAACCTAAAGATGAAAAAGAACTTGAAACTTACAATAAGATATTCAATAAAAATCCTTATAATGATATTCAATATTATCTATTAAATATAATAAAAAAATTAAAGAATAAAAAAGATTTTCAAGAATTTTTCGATATTTTTTCATCAAAAATAAATAATAAAATTGATAGTATTGATCTAGAAGATAAAAGCATTTATTTTTTGAAGGAATTTAATTGTAAATTTAATTATACTGATATAGATAGCAAAATATTGGAAATTAATAATATTTATATTTGTTTTTTTAATGAAATTGTAAGTTATAGACATTCAGGACCGAGCATAGATCAAATTGGTGGATTTATCGATGTTTCAGATGGATTACTTTTAGCAGGTGGTCAAACTGCGATTATAAGGTCATTCTTTAATACAACTTCAACAAAAATTTATCCAAGTATTAGCTTGATTTATAGTCTTATAGATGATGAAGATTTTTTTCTATTAATATATTTTCATGAGTTGACTCATTTAATTCAAAATATTGCAGTAAGTGGATTAGACCCAATTTATAATTTTCCTGATAATTTAATTGATAATTCAAAGCTTTTAAAATATTTTTCAATATTTAATAGTAAACTTGCTCTACAGGAGTTTGATGCTGAGCTTACTTCAATATATGCTTTTACTAATTTGAATAAAGATATTATTTTTAATGTTGATGATGAATTTAAAAATATTATTAACTTATTTTTATTATATAAGTACTTACTTTTTAAATATTTAGAATTTGCTAAGAAAAATAATATTGACAAATTATTTGCTATACAAGAATTAAATAGTTATTTTCCCTACAAAAATCTTGAGATTTTCTTAAAGTATTATTATAAAATAAGATTTGAAGAATCAAGAAAAATTGCAAAGTTTCTGAGTAATCTTGAAATTATTTATAGTAATTATTTTACATACATTTATTGATACTGCAATGCAATTTTTTAAAAATTTTTTTTGTTGATAAATTATTTTTGTAATAGGTCCATTCTAAAAAGTTTATTACATTTTAAGAGCTATAGAACATAGTGACTTGTAACTTACATATTTTCCTGTCAAATCTTTGCATAGGATTTTTTCTTTGTTTTAGCTTTTTGCTAACTTATAAAAAATAATTCCTGCTCTTAGTTAATTAGAGATGCGTTTTTAGTTTCTCCAGATTAAATATGAATAAACTAAAGTGTTAAATAGTTTCAAACTCAGAAACCAATTATTATTTTACCTTATTTTCAATCATTATTAAATCTTTTATTTCCTATAAACACACCCAATCATGAAAGAGAAATTTCATAGCTTATTTGAACCAGATTAAAGCTAAAACATTAGCTGATCATTAAAGTGCATATTGTAATGCTAAACTCTAAGACCAACGATCAATATCGCATATTGCCAATAATGTAATAACGAAATTAAAGAAAATTATATGAGTTAGTATAATAGTCAAAAGTCGAAAGTCCAGGGATTAACTTGATTATACGATAGTCTAAAGTTTAAAGTCGAAATTTAATAAATAATAAAGAAAAAGAAATAAAGAATAAAGGAAAGCTAAAAGCCTACAAAGACAACATAAGTATAAAGAAAAAAAAGACAGAGTAAAAGGATTCTAAGTAAATAAAGTAAAAGAAAATATAGGACGTGTCTATATGTATTATAGTGGATATGGTTAAAAGGTTTTTAAATATTTATATTGTATTTAAACAATGATTCCAGTGAAAAAATCTCTATGCTTTGAAAATAGCTTAAAAGTGGTTGATTATTTTAATCAAGAGAGAATGAAATTTTATTTGACAAAAAAATAATAACAAATTAAAAGAAAGGAGATGTGATAAAAATCAACTAGAGGAATAGAGAAAATGCTTTCAGGTGACGAAAATCTAATTGATCGCATATTTAGCTTTTGTTCGATATTTTTTAGGGCTTTTAAGAGCCAGAAAAAAGCTCATAGAAGCCGAAAAGAAGAATGACGAGCGGGAGGCGAATCCGCATATGGATCGAGTTAAATAAACTCGATCGATAGGAGAATGAATCTATTCCTGGTAATAGATAAGCAGCAGAATCTGCTTTCATTAAGTAATAAATATGAAGGAAAGTAGATGAGATTTTCAGTTGGAGTTGATTTAGATAAACATCAAATGACTGTACATATTAAAGATGGAAAAGGGTAGTATATTAATTTTGGTGTAAAATTAAATATTTAAAAAAAAGGTGCATTCCTCCTAATCCCTGTTAATTTTAATTCATAAAATCAAAAACAAAAGAAAGGAGGAATGCTATGAAAAACCTAAAGGATTGTAGCACAAAATTATTAAAAGTAAAAGAAGAGTTTTTAAAAATGTTAAATGATCCTCTTTAAAATATTTGAAATGATAAGAATAGATCTCAAAAAAGTGGTTTGATCTAGCATTAAGTGAAATATTAAAAGAAAAACTAACACTATTCTTAAAAAGAAAGCCTTATGAAAGAAAGGGAATGGACTATGGTACTAATATAAATTATAGGAATGGATTTAGAGAAAAATCCTTTCTTATGAAATCAATAGGTGAACTAAATGTTAAGTTTAATTCTCAAATAATTAAAAATTATGAAAATTGTGAAAATGCGATAAAAGAAGATGTAGCACTACTTTTCTTATTCTTCCCTTTCTACGAGAGGGATAGATCTATTATCGCAAAAGCTTATAGGTAAAAAGATAAGTAAAGGTTCTGTATTCTTTTGTTACAATTGAGTTAAACATTGCAATAAACAAAGGCAGAGATACAGAAATTGGATGATGAAGAAATAAAATATATGTATATGGATGGAGTAAATTTTAAAATAAGGATAAGGAAATCAGATAGAACAACGAGTATAGAAACTATACCAATGCTTATTGTTATTGATGTTGCTAATAATAATAGGAAAAAGTTTTTAACTATTCAAATGGGAGATAAGGACAAGGCATCAACATAAAAAGAGGTATTTAGAGATATGAAAGCAAGGGGATTAAACCATGAAAGGATTCGGCTGGGTATTATGGATGGTTTAATAGGACTTGAAAAAGTATTTCAGGATGAATTTCCAAATGCAAAAATACAAAGATGCCAGGTTCATATAGCAAGAAATGTTCTAAGCAAAGTACCTTCTAAAGCAAAAAAGAAAGTGTCAGAGTAGAATGAGAGATATTTTTTATTCTCAAAGCAAATAAGAGTCAATAAAGAATTTAAAAGAAGAACAAAGCCTATGGAAATAGGTTCATCAACCCGGTATTTATGTAATTTAAATAAAATATACTTTGTTATTGGCTTTATAATAAATATAAAACATAGAAATATTAATTTTGTGGATGAACTAAAAGAGGATAGTAGGAGAAAATGCTAGCTATAAGTTACTTTATTTTGTAGCTTTAAAAATGGAGCAAACCTTTCGGAATGCACCTATCACAAAAAATAATTTGCAAAATACAAAAATTTTTACACAAATTACTTGACACTACTATAAATGCTAATTAATTTAGATACAATAAAATTAATATAAAATAAAATATAAAGTCTGAAGAAATAAGATAAAAAAAGAAAAAAACTAATAGAAAGGCAAAAAATAATATAAAAAAAGGCTTTTGTAATGGTATCTATGGAAATAATTAAAAAAGCTTTTAAAAAAGATATGAAAACATTCGCTGATGAATGGCAAAAATATACTGATGAATTATATTGTGATAATTAATGGCGATTCTGTATATCTATTGTATAAATGGCTTTTTCGGGGACTTACAACTGTTATACTTACAACTTATAGGCAAGTTTATTCCTGGACTTTGGACTTATAACTTTAGATTTTCGACTGCTGTATACCTTATTTCAGCAGCATAATTTAGTAATTTGTTTATTATTATTTTAGCAAATTAAAGCGCTTCTATTATATTATATTTTTATATTAACCTTTTTTATGTAAATATATATTGTTTTTTATTATAGGTTGATAAATTTTATCAGCAGTATTAGCAAGATTAAAACTTCATAAATACACCTTTAATGATTTTAATAAAAAAAAGAGACCATTTTGGAAAATAATTTAAAAGAAGAAAAATTGGAAAATTTTGACGAAAACATTATCTATCAACCTTTAAATCACACTTCACTCAATGATCTTGTCAGTTCGTTCAACCTTGCATTTTCAGATTATCAGGTTCCTGTTAGTATGACTTCCTTTTCCCTGAAAAAAATGATGCAAATCCGCTCTGTAGATTTAAAATTTTCCACTGGGGCATTTGCTAAAAATATTAAAAATAAAACGGCTCAAAACGATAAAATACCAGTAAGTTTCATACTTTGCGGAGTACGAAAAAACTTTCAGATCATAAAAGAAAATGAAAATGAAAATGAAAAAACTTTTAAAACATTTAAAAAGATAGCCTATGATAGTGGCACAGGCACAATACCAGACTATAGAAGACTTGGGATAGGGAAAAATCTTCTAAAATTTACTATAGAAAAACTAAAAAATTACGGCTTCGATGCCTTTTTACTGGAAGTTCTGGAAAACAACGAAAAAGCGATATCGCTCTATGAGAGCCAGGGATTTGAAGTGACCAGAAGATTTTTATGCTATAACCATAAAAAGGATGAAGTTTTAGAGTCATTGAAAGACTTTGATATCAGTAGATTTAACAAAGCCAGGCATTATAATTCTGAAAAAGATAATTTTAGAAGGCATGAAGATCATCCTGGATGTTTGAGTTTTGATATCCAGCTTAAAGGTTTGAACTCAAAAAAAGTATATAAAAATCTGGATTTTGATGATCTTGCCTATTTTATACCATCATGGCAAAATTCCTATCGATCTATACTGAATAATTTTGAAAACATTTATATAAATAGTCTATTTTATAAAGGAAAAATTGTTGCTTATGGAACCATTAATCAAAAAAATGGAGATGTGCAGCAAATTGGGATATCAAAGAATTTCCGAAATGACCACAGAATCAAGGCCATGGATGACAATTCAGGTGAAAAAGATTTAATTAAAGATAAAGAAATTTCCCAACTTGATCTACTAAAAATTGTACTTTTTGATCTTGCCAGAAACTGTGAATCAAAAAATCTCACCTTATTAAATATTGAAGAAGGAGTCGTCCTCAACGAACTTATAAAAAATTGTGGATTTAAAAACTTTATCAATCAGTTTGAGATGGTAAAAATTTTAAAAGATTTTTAGGATTAACAAGGCGATAAGATGGTTTATAGAGGTTTTTATATATTTCAGAATGTGAAATGATTGGATAATTATTTTTGATGATATAATTATTAAATTCAAATATTGATTGTTTTGATATTGAAAGAGTCGAAAAATATTTTTCTTTTCTTTCAAAACTATTTAAAATATCTTCCCATACTGTTATAAACTCAATCTTGTTTTCCTCTCTTACTTCAAAACATGCATCCAAACAGGCAAGATACAACTTTTCAAGACTATAATTCATCTTTGTGTAAAGATAGATATCTATCCTGGCAATACTTTTATCGGTTTTCAGGTATTCTAAAAGATATCTTTTACTCTGGTATTCGAATGATAAAGAATCTTTTAAGATCTGCTCTATCTCATATAAAAGGTCTTCGATAAATTTATCTTTTGATGGGAAAATATGAGCTATCCCAAAACAAGCCTGATAAATAAACTTGTAGATATCTTCTATTTGAATACCTGGATGTTTTATTATATGGTAAATCAGTGGAATCTTAATATTTAAAATCTTTTTATCCATTATTGAACCACTTAAGAACGCTATAGTTTATATATGAATTGTATAGTAAAATAGTTTATAATCAAAATTTTATTTCTCTTCGATTTTCTTTTTATTGCTAAACCAGACAAAGAGAGATCAGTCTTATAATTAAAACAGCTTTCGTAAAATATTTCACATGCATGTATCTTAAATAAATGTCATTTCACTGGATTTTGACTTTTTATTTACGCTTTTCGACTTGCGATTTATACATATATTATATCGGTTGGACATGATATTAATAATATCAATTTAATTGTGAATAATATTAATGAATAAATTAATTATATTTATTGTATTTTTTAATTCTTATGTTATAATATTTTCAGGTTTTTATTTATCATGTTTCCAGCATTTTGCAAATAAAACAAATTAATCCATTTAACTCAGTTAAATGCATTTAAACTAAAAAATGAGAAGGGGTACAAATGAAAAACAGAATAATAGCAGGGCTTACTCTCGTGATTTGTGGCATATTTCTGATAATCAGTAACTTTGTATTTCACCTCGCTTTTTTTCCCTGGATTCTTGCTATTTTAGGCTTGATCCTTGGGTTCGCCGCAATATTTACAGGCAACCTGTTTGGTGGACTTCAGTCTATCTTATGGCTTGTTGGACTCTGCTTTGCTTTTTATTTTCATCAGATCCTGGCTGGTCTTCTGGTCATTTCAGGCTTTTCAATAATAATTGGAAGCATTGAAGATTTTTTTAAAAGGAAAAGAAGAAAGACGATAAATATCAATATCAACGATTCGTCGGATGATCATAATCAATGAATTAGGCAATTTTTATTAGAGGCTCAATTATGTCTAAGATAAAGCACTTTTTTATTGCATCATTTGTTTTGATTATTTTTGTTTTCTCATCCTGCACATCTATATCGAGCGAAACAAAAAAAACAAACGATAATCTTGCCATTCCCGAAGGCTTTTCAGAGATTTCAGGGCTCTGGTTTGGAGATCTTTATTTTCAAGGTCAAACTTTAAGACTTGCATTCATCATTGATAAAAACCCTTTTGATTACAACAGGGTTCTATTCTATTTTATCTCTGTGGATCAAGGTGGAACTTCTGTTGTTGGTTCTTCTTTACAAAAAAAGGATGATGAATGGGTACTCTATTTTGAAGATGCCAATGTTAAATGTAACTTTAAAGTAGTTGATAAAGATAATCTTGCAGGCAAATTTTGGCAAAATGGCTTGACTCTTAATCTTTCTCTTAAAAGAGCCAGTAGACCGGATACTCCAGAACCACCATTTGACTATGAAAGCATTGATGTAAGCTTTAAAAATGAAATCGATAATATTGATCTATATGGAACTTTAACCATACCATCTAATCTGGCTTTGTCTAAAAATGGTAAATTACCATGCATTATCTTTATAACAGGTTCAGGTGCTCAGGATAGAGATGAAAATATGTATGAGCATAAACCGTTTTTCCTGCTTTCAGATTATTTTACTAAGGTAGGATTTGCAACCTTGCGAATGGACGATAGAGGCATTGGTTATTCTAGTGAGCTTTTTACCAACTCAACATCACTCGATTTTGCCAACGATATAATATCAGCAGGTAAATTTGCTGAATCACAAACTAAAATTGATGCTGATAGAATAGGGCTTTGTGGGCACTCTGAAGGTGGTTTGATTGCCTTTATAGTTGGAGCTACAATACCTGATAAGATCTCTTTTATTATCTCTTTAGCTGGTCCCGGGCAGAGAGGAAAGGAGCTTTTACTCACACAGCAAATACTTATAGCTAAAGCTTATGGAATTTCTGAAAAAGATATTGAAAAGGGAAATAAACTGAACGAAGAACTATTCGATACAATTATTCTTCATAAAAATGAAAAGGATACAGAATCTTTAGAAAAAGATCTAATAAATACATTAAATAAGCACAGTATCCCAAAATCTCAGCAAAAGTTGTTGCTTGCACAATTGTTGAACCCATGGTTTAGATTTTTTATAGCATGTGATCCGAAAGACTATCTTAAAGATGTTAAGGCTCATGTTCTTGCTGTGAATGGCGAGTTAGATTTACAGGTTTGCTATAAAGATAATCTTTCACAAATTGAAAAAACCTTAAAGCAAAATGGAAACTATAATGTTTTGACAAAATCTTTCCCTGGCTTAAATCACCTTTTTCAACCTGCAAAAACTGGTAATCCTTCAGAATATATGTTTATAGAACAAACTTTCAGTAAAGAAGTCATGGAATTTATCAAACTATGGCTTTTAGAGTTAAATAAATAATCTTTTAGAGTCAAACTATAAGGAGGACTGAATGAGATTCAACTATCTTTCAAATGTAGTTTTTTTCGGTTTACTATTGATTATAGCAGGCGCACTGATGATAATCAATTATGTTTTTAAACTAGATATACCTATTTTTAAAATAATTCTTGGTTTATTTTTTATTTATTTAGGTGTACGCATAGCCTTTGGCAGTAATAACTGGAAGTTTCATTATTCTGACCAGAAAACAGCTGTCTTTTCAGATGTTAATGTCGATGGATCTGAGCTTTTAGATGAATATGCAGCGGTTTTTTCAAATGCTACAATAGACTTAACAACTTTAAAAGAAGATATGGCAGGTAAAAAGATCGAGATTTCAGCAGTTTTTGGTTCGATTGTCGTTAAGGTAAACCCCGATCAACCAATAGTTGTAAAAGGAAACGCTGTTTTTGGTTCTGTGACGACACCCGATAAACATAGCACTGCTTTTGGTGAGTATACTTACAATTCTACCACTTCCTCTGAAAAAAAACCTATCTATATAGAGGCTTCAGCAGTTTTTGGTTCTGTAACATTCAAGAGTGAAGGTGATTTTTAGATGAAAAGTGGCTTTATTCTTATCTGTGGTATCCCAAATGCCGGTAAATCGACATTTTTGAACATGATGATTGGAGAAAAGATCAGTGGAGTTACCGATAAGCCTCAAACTACTCGTAAAAGGATCAAAGGGATATACACATCTGCTTCTAGCGAGATCCAGCTCGTATTTATCGATACACCCGGCTTTCACAAAAGCAATACACTTTTCAACAGACTTTTGAATGATGAGATCTTTGAAACAACTACCGACATAGACTGTTTTCTCTTTATCACGGATGGTTCAACTGGCATTACTGATGATGAAAAAGAACTTTTAGCATCTATAAATGAACTGGTTTCGAAACATTCAAAACCAGCTATTGCAATAGTTAATAAAACGGATCTCGGTATAAATAAAGAAAAGATGGATTATCTAAGATCTATAAACCTGTTTAAGCAGATCCTGCAGATTTCCTGCCTTACCGATAAAACAGAAAATCAAAAAAAAGACAAAAATCTCGAAATTAGCCAAAAGCGTGAAAATATTTCAAGAATAATAGCGAATTATTTAGATGAACAGTCTTTTTTTTATCCTGAAGATCAACTTTCAGATATATCGGAAAAAGAGCAGGTAGAAGAGATTATACAGGAAAAACTATACCTTTATCTTCATCAAGAAATACCTTACAAAGTTTTTTCTGAGGTTTTGCTTTTTAAAGAAGATGAAGATAAAATATATATTGACGCAAATATCTGCTGTGAAAAGGAATCTCAAAAGCCTATAATTATTGGAAAAAATGCAGAGGTTATAAAAAAAGTGAGGTTAAGTGCAGAAAAAGATCTCAAATTTATCTTCGGCAAAAAAGTTAAACTCAATCTTTTTGTAAAAGTCTCAAATAATTGGACAAAAAACAAGATGATACTAAAAGATATGGGATACAATATTAGAAAATAGAATGCTTTGCCGTTTCTTAACAAAACCAACCAAGCAGTAGTTCAGCAAAAATTATAATAGATATAATGCTTACAGCTATAATCTCTTTTTTATCATACTCAACCTTTCTAAATATACTTCTTTCTTCATTAAACCCTCTGGCTACGAGAGATATAGCTGCAAGTTGAGCATATCTCACTCCATAAACCAGAAGTGGCAGTAAACCCTTATAAAATGGCTTTATATTTCTAGCTTTCATAAGGTAGTTTACTCTTGAATACTCACTTTTTATATCAGATATCGATTGAAAAGCTATGGAAACTGCATAACCATTTTGATATGATACAACTTTTCTCTGCATCAAGAATCTTACAAGATTATCAATATCAATAAGATATGCACTGCAAAATGAGATAAGGCATATTGAAAATAACCTTATCCCCGATGCCAGAGTTGTATTAAGTAGCTTTTCATATATTTTTATTTTTATCAGGTATTCATTTTTATATGAGAATAATGCAATACTAATGATGTTACCAGAAAGATATTTTTTATCTGGATTTAATATAAATGTAATAATATAAATAAATGATGTGAAAAAAGATAAGAGAAAAAAAATTAGAAAAGATCTAAAAGTCAATCCACTGTAAAAAAATATTAATAATAAGGCTGCCAGATAAAAAATATTTATAAATAATTTTGGTGGTAAGAACAAAGGTAATGCTGAAATAAATAGAATAAGAATGGATACTGGATTAAGTTTCTTTTTCATCTTTTTATTAGTTTTTTATCCTTTATTTCATATATTTCATCTGCAAGACGATAAAGAAAATCATGGTCATGAGAGACTATTATTTGAAGTGTATTTAACCTTTTTTCCTCTTTTAGCATTTTCTCCATAAGATCGATACTTATCTTATCCTGAGCATATGTTGGTTCATCATATAATCTTATTGGCTTTTCCATAAGTTTAATTATCATAAAAGCCAGTCTTCTTTTTTCACCTTCTGATAATGAATAACCACTTTTTTTAAGATATCTTTTTAAAGGGAAAAAATATTCGTCACAGTAAAGCAAAAATTCTGAATAATACTTCTGCTTTTCAATGTTTTTCTTCCACTTTTTAAACTCACTCAAAAGCTCTTCCTGTATAGAAGGGAAAAAAAAGAGAGATTCACTATTCTGAAAAAGCACCGAAACATATCTATAAAATTTTGATACTTTTTTCCTATCTATAAAAATCCTTATAGAATCTCTTTTTTCATCTTTTGATTTTAATATACCGGAAATACATCCAAGCAAAGTTGATTTACCAGATCCATTTTCACCAATTATTCCGATTATCTGCCCTGATTTCGCTGTGAAAGTTTCTATATTGAATATTGGCCCTTTGCTGTCTTGATATTTAAAAGAAAGTTTTTCTATATAAACTTCTGCTTTAGCTTTATTGATTTCAATATTGTTTATATTGTTAAAATCTAAAAATTTTTTTTGATCTTTTGTCTTTTTTTCACTCTTATATAAAAAATCCAGGCTTGTTGATATAACGCATTTTCTATTTTTTTCTTCCCCATGGTAAAAATCTACCCTATTTGCATCTTCTACTACTCTTTTGATTTTACCAAAAAAAAGCTCATCGATCTTTCTATTAATCAAAATATCCATATTTGGCATATTTTTTCTATTTGCATCTTCATATTTGAGATATAGAACTTTATTAGTAAATTCAAGAACCTTATCTATGTTATGTTCAATTATTAAAATAGTTTTTTTCCCAACTAACTTTGCGATATTTGAGTAAAAAATATCTATCGCCTGATTATCTAAAAATGATGTTGGTTCATCAAGCAGGATTATCTCGGGCAGATATGCTAAGATAGAGGCAAGATTTAACCTCTGACACTCCCCTCCTGAAAGATAACTGGTCTTTTGTTCTAGCTTATCAATAAGATTGAACATGTCAGCATAAGTCACAGAGAGTGAGTTTATTTCCGATCTTGAAAATAAGTAATTTTCCATTCCAAAAACAAGTTCATCTATTACATTAGCACAAACTATTTGGCTGTATGGATTTTGCCCGAGATAACCTATCTTTTTTTCAAGGGTTTCAGGATATTTTTGAAGTATATTTTCATTCTCGTAAATTATTTTGCCTTTTAAATTTGCCTTTATATAGTTTGGAATAATACCCTTTAAAAGGTAAAAAAATGTTGATTTCCCGATACCAGAATCTCCAACAATCAATACCACATCATTTTTGTAAATTGGAATATTCATCTCATAGAACAGACTTTCATTTGAAAAAGGATATTGAATCTCTATATTTGAGACATCAAATAAAATATTTTCTTTCATTGTGTTTCAGTGACGATAGTTAAGCATGGGATCCATTATTTACCGTTGAAATCTTTTGCAATCTCAAACTGATTTAAAACTCCAGTTTTTGCAAGAGCCTTTCCAACAAAGTATGATAAAATAGCGGCAAAAATTATTGAAGAAATAAGGAATGATCCAAGTTGTAGTAAATTTAAACCAATTGAAAGGTTATAATACGCCTCATTAAAAAAATCAAGAGCATAACTTGCGATAGCTGAAAACAAAGATGCAAGAATTAGCACAGTAATTTTCCAGTTTTTATACCCATATATTAAAAATATAATTTCAGCTGCCAATCCCTGGACAAAACCCCAGAGTATCGCTGACAAACCCCATCGAGTGATAAAACCTTCTATCAAACTGCTTATTACCGAAGCAATAACAGCAATACCAGGTTTTCTAACTATGAATGGGAGGAAAATGCCTGTAAATAGCCAGAATCCGGCAAAAAGATATTTCATGCCTATCGGTTTCAGTAGGGGACTAAAAATCTCATAAACAAATGTCCATCCCCAGAATGCTACACCTATAACTACCGATAAAACGGCGACAAGAACAACTTCAAAGACAGTGATTTTGTAGGTTGATTTCATATAAAGCCTCCTTATAGAGCAAGGAGGTGATGATTGTGTGCGTTCCCTACGCGGGCATGACCCCGATCAGGTTCTTAGGGTATATCTCAGTTGGGCACACTCCCAACACCCCTACGCTTGTATTATTACTAACAAATTTCTTATATTTGTAAAGTACTTTTTTAATACTATCTGTCAAATGTAATGTTGCATCTATGACTTTCGCACAGTGACTTTAGACTGTGGCAAAAAATAATCAGTTTATTTGAATTTTTTCAATTTAGTATTAAAATTATATTTGTTTACTGCTAAATTTAAATTTGATTATAAATTTTACCCGTATATCTTATGGATAAGGACAAATAGGGGGATTTGATGAAATCTATCACTGTAACAGTCAAGGAAAAAGAAATTATCGTTATGAAAGGTGTTAAAATAAGGGAACTTATAGATCAAAAGGAGATAATTGACAATCAATATGTCGCTGCATTATTAAATACCAAGGTTGTCTCGCTAAATTACTCCCTTAAATCATCTTGCAATATCGAGTTTTTAACCCCCAGGAATCCTCAGGGTCACAAGATTTTTATGAGTTCCCTGACATTTTTACTTTTTGCAGCTTTTTATAACGTCTATCCACAGGTTAAGATTAAGATATCCCACTCGATAGGTGATTCTTTCTATTTTTATTCAACAAATTCTGATATAAATCCAGAAATGATTGAAAATGTCTACAAAAAGATGGAAGAATATGTCGATCAGAACCTGTTTATTGATGTTGAATTCTGGGATAAGGATGAAGCCATCAACTACTTTAAAGAAAAGGAAGATATCTATAAACTATTATTTTACTCCTCATCAAACTCATTTATAATAGTTTCCATTGATGGATACTCTGATATTTCTATAACTCCCATATCTCAATATACAGGTGTTTTAAAGCCATTTAAACTTGTTTCCTATAAGGATGGATTTTTACTATATTTTCCTCCTTCAAAGACATTCCCCTTATTCAGACCTTATGATGAAAAGAGTAAACTTTTTAATATTTACATAGAAAATAAACAACTTATGTCAGCAATCGGAGTAGATTCAGTAGGCAGGTTGAATGATGCAATAGTTAAAAGAGAAGCCATAGATGTTATACTTATTTCTGAAACTCAACAACTTGACAGGATAATGACAATAGCCCGTAAAATAGTCAGTCAAAAAGATGTAAAGCTTGTTACGATAGCAGGTCCCTCTTCATCGGGAAAAACAACATTTTCCAAAAAAATTATGTTTTCATTGCGTTCACTTGGTATAAAAGCCATGGCAATAAGTTTAGATGATTATTTTGTTGATAGAGAAAAAACTCCTAAGGATGAAAATGGTGAATATGATTTTGAATGTATCGAAGCTCTTGATACTGATTATTTCAATCAGAATATGATAGATCTTTTTGCTGGAAAAGAAGTTGTTCTTCCACTTTTCGACTTTATAGCAGGAAAACGCAAGGAAGAAGGGATACACCACCGCCTTTCTGAAAACGAGATCTTGATAATAGAGGGAATACACGGTCTTAACCCAAAACTTACCTACAGACTTGATAAAAAGTACCTATTTAAGATCTATATCTCACCTCTTACTCAACTTAATATTAGCTCAAGCATAAGAATCCCAACCACAAGAGCGAGACTTATAAGAAGGATGGTCCGTGACTTTCGTTATAGAGGCATATCAGCAGTTGAAACACTGGCTCGCTGGGATATGGTTGTTCGAGGTGAAGAAAAAAACATCTTTCCATATCAAAATAATGCCGACATGTTTTTTGATTCAGCACTTATCTATGAACAGTCAGTCTTACGAACCTTTGCTGAACCCCTCTTAAAATCTGTGCCAATAGAAAGTCCATATTATACTGAAGCCTCAATACTACTAGATTTTATTCTCCATTTTATCCCCATTCCTTTTGATTATGTTCCAAATACTTCGATATTAAGAGAATTTATCGGTAGTTCTCTGTACATTCAAAATTTTTAATTTTTTTCATTTGATAGATTTGCTTTATTACGTATTCGTTTTTTAGTTGAGAAATTGAAGTTTATTCTTTTTCTATTTTGTTTTTTTCTCTTTTTGCAGAAAATAGAATTTTTTTTATCTTTTTTTTATAAAACAGAGGTTTTTGCTCCATTTTTTGTTGACTTTCATCATCGATATATTATCTATCAATAGCGCTATAATTATATCTAAACATATATTCTTAAATTTAGATAAAAGCTATGTTTGCGCTTTGGAGAACTTTATGCTCTGGATAAATATTATAAACCAGATCAAAGAAGAGGGTACCATAACAAAAAGAGTTTTAAAGATTGTTCCACTTTTGCGAACATGTTCTAACTGGTTTGCTGTTACTCCTCTGGGAAAAATCAATTATAGCTCTACTATTACAAGATGGGACGGATTTCTTGTGGAATTTTCCAACCAGCTATTTTATGTGGATCATAAGACTTATGAAATTATTAAAAATCAGATTAAATGGAAAGTTAAAAACGAAATAAAGGTAATACAAAAATAAAATTATTACGGTAAAACCCTTCTTCAGGTTTTGAACTTTGCCGTTGGTCTACTACATTTTTAACCTTCGATTCTATTGACAAAATCTTTTTCAAGGAAAAATTTTTTCGAACTCTTGATTTTAGATTTTGGATTTTTAATTGTTATATATTTGAATTTTGCTCAGATTTTGCACTACCTGAAACTATGGAACATATATTATAGAACATGGTTCATTGGCTGAATTCACCAGAATATTTTCATTATGAGGATCGAGAATTTCTTTTGAAAAATCTATCACGTATCTGTAACCATATCTACCCCTTTCAAGCTTTAATCTAATAAACCAGAAGTTTCCTTCCCTTGATAACCTGTATTGAAAAGGATTCCAATTATTAAAATCACCGTAAATATATATACTCTGAGCACTGCTATTTTCAAGCCAGAACATGTATTCATTTGTTTTTTTATCTCTAACAGGTGAAGAATCATATATTATAAGATTAACCGGAATTTTAAGTAAAGAAAGCACTTGATCGTAATCATCTCTAGCGACCTCGGAGTTTACTGGATCAAGAACCCAGAAGTTATCAACCTTATATTTGTATAGATAGTCTCCTGCAGGTAATGCTTCTTTATGAAAATAATACCATACTCCAAAGTAAGATTGTTCCATAGGAATTAGTTTTTCCCACTTTACAAATGAACCAGAAATATAGACAGTTTTTGCGTTAGCCTTATATGTAAAAAGAATGCCATTTTTATATATCTGTGGTGGTTTTGCTTCCTGCAAATGAATAAGCTGTTTTTCATCAAGAATTATCGATGATACATTCATTTCAAATGAAAATAAAACAATAATAGATATTATGATAATTATAAATACAAGATATTTCTTTTTCATTTTTTATAATCCATTGGTAAAAGGATTGATTTTATAATTTTTATCGGAGATTTTTTGAAAAGGTTAATTTTTATGTAATGTCTCATTGAAAAACTTGTATTACAAATAACGGTACTTCAGGTTGATGTACCTTTTTAACATTAAAGCAATATTTGTATAGCCATAATATATACATACTAGTGCATCCTGCTAGTGCATACTTATTTTTACAAAAAGAAAGGTATAAATCCTTATAACAATAAT
>JAAYUW010000084.1 GCA_012517545.1 Exilispira sp. | reverse complement strand
TTCAATGATGATAAGTTAAACAAAAGAAGCTCTTTCTAGAGCAAATCTTAATAAAGAAGATATTGACCTTTTCATACCGCATCAGGCAAATATTCGAATTATCCAGTCAATTACCAAGTATTTTGAGATTGAGCAAAGTAAGGTTCATATTACTGTCGATAAATATGCCAATATCTCTTCAGCCACCATCCCTATTGCATTATATGATGCCATGTCTTGTGGAAAAATAAAAAGTGGTATGAAAGTTTTGCTAACGGCTTTTGGAGCTGGTTTTACCTATGGAGCAATGGTTATTGAATTTTAAAATTTCTTCTATTTGTTTATTTAAATTGTATATAAATTAAGATTAAATTTTTGTTTTTTAAGGAGGCTATCATGCTTGATATTATGGAGATCCAGAAGATTCTTCCCCACAGGTATCCATTTTTAATGATCGATAGGATCACAGAACTTGAACCGCTTGTTTTCGCAAAAGGATATAAAAATATTTCTTACAATGAACCATACTTTCAAGGACATTTCCCCAATGAACCGGTCATGCCAGGAGTTTTGCAGATTGAAGCCATTGCACAAGTTGGGGCATGTGCTATACTATACCATGATGACTATAAAGGCAAAACTGCCTATTTTTTAACTGTAAATAAGGCTAAATTTCGTAAAAAAGTTGTCCCTGGTGATATGTTAGAAATAGAATGTAAAATTACACATTTCAGTCATGGTAGAGGTATGGGAGAAGGTATTGCAAAGGTTAATGGTGAAGTAGCTTGCGAGGCTGAAGTAACTTTTGTAATCCGATAAGAAACTATATAAAATTTGAGGGTAAAATGGGAAGAATTAAAGGAAGAAATGAAAAACTTATTAAATCTAGAAAGACCAAGATAATGATTGCAACTTATCTTGCTGTCATAGAAAAGGGATTTGCTAATACAAGGGCTGCAGATATTGCTAAAAAAGCAAATATGTCTCAAGCTCTGATGTTTTACTACTTTGACTCTATGGAGGAGTTATTTATTGAAACTCTTCAATGGGTTAACAATCGCATTGGACAAAGGCTCATCCATAAAGTTGACTCTGTGTCAAATCCTGTTTTACAACTAAAGATAAGAGTTGATGATTCATTTCTCTCCACAAAAGAAAATAGAAGATTTTATCTTTATTATATTGATTTTATTCATGAAGGAGTAAGATTCGAACTTTTCAGACAACCTATTGAAAAACTTAACAATGAAATCTTTTCAAAGTCTTTAACTTATATAAAAAATGGTGTTGCTCAGGGTTATTTTAGAAAAGATCTAGATATAGAGGCTGCCTCCTCTATGATCAAAGCTAACATAGATGGTTTTATGCTTCAATGGCTTTTTGACAATGAAAATACATTTGATTCATATAGAAAAAGATGTCTTGATGTCATATATCGTTATATACTTTCAGATTTACAGCTTATTGAAAAATACAATTTATTAAATTAGATCTTTTTGTTAATTTCATTATTAGCACTCCCGACATAGTATACATATTCGGGAAAATTCAGGATCATCCGGCAAATCATTACTTATAGCTCTTTATTAGTTTGTGAGGCTAAGTCATATAAAGTGAAACTATAAAGAGCTTAAAACGCATGCATTAACCGGAAGAAATGTAAAAGCATCTATAATTGACAGCACAAAAAAGCGAAAAACATAAAAATATGCTCTGCTACAGAAGTGACGAGCATGACAATACTATATGGAGGAATTATGTTAGATTACGGTTTAAATGAACAGCAAAAAATGGTCAAAGACCTTGCCAGACAAATCGCTGAGGAAAAAATAAAGCCTTTCAGCAAACAGTGGGATGAAGAAGAACAGTTCCCTGAAAGTGCTATAAGCGCACTCGCAAAGGCTGACATGAATGCCCTGTGCATACCTGAAAAGTTTGGTGGAATGGGTGGTGGGATCTTCGATCTTTGCCTTGCTGTTGAAGAAGTTGCCAGGGTAGATGGTGGTGTGGCAACATCTTACGCTGCAACATTTTTAGGTATGTTTCCTATCCTTCTTAATGGAACAGAAGAACAAAAACAAAAATATTTACCACAAGTTGCTTCTGGAAAGTCACTCTGTGCATTTGCCTTGACAGAACCAGAAGCTGGATCCGATGCCTCAAATGTTAAGACCACTGCGACGAAAGATGGTGATTACTATATATTAAATGGTGTTAAACACTTTATTACCAATGGTGGTGTTGCTGACATAAATGTAGTTATCGCAGTTACCGATAAAACAAAGGGAGCTCGAGGTATTTCGGCTTTCATCGTTGAAAAAGGAACAGAAGGCTTTTCATTTGGCAAAAAAGAAGAAAAACTTGGTATAAGATGCTCACCCACCAGAGAGCTAATATTTCAAGACTGCAGAGTTCATAAAAGTCAACTTCTTGGTGGACAGGA
>JAAYUW010000083.1 GCA_012517545.1 Exilispira sp. | reverse complement strand
TGCAATAGAGGTAGGTGGAGATTTTTATGATATAAGAAATTATGATAACAGTAATCTTATAACAATAGGCGATGTTTCAGGCCATGGAGTTACCCCTGGTTTAATAACAATGATTATTCAGACAATAATATCTTCAATTATTACTCAAAATAAGTCTATTCGAGTAAAGGATTTATATAACTATTTAAATAATATTTTAATAGAAAAGATCAAAAAACTCGATATGAGGATATATGTAACAATTTGTCTTTTAAAAGAGATTGGGAATGGTAATTTTAGAGGGTGTGGGAAACATAATGATATAATTATTTATAGAAGTGAAGAGAAAAAAATTGAAATTATAGAAACAAAAGGGATATGGCTTGGAATATCAGAGGATATTTCTGATTATATTCAGGAATATAAATTTAAATTAAACAAAGATGATATTATGATTCTATACACTGACGGTTTAAGCGAATTTTATACAGATAATGGAGAAATGTTTGGAGATAAACTAAAAGAATTTATTCCTGAAATTAATGAAAAAAGTTCAGAAGAGATAGTTGAAAAAATTTTAGATGAATTTGAAAATTTTAAAAAGATAAGCTCTTGTGAATCAAATAATAGAGATGATGTAACTTTGCTTGTAATAAAAAAACTTTAAAGCTGTCCTGGTCAATCTTTTTTGTAACATTTGGACCAAATTTTAAGCACATTTTTTTATCCTTTTTGGTGGAATCCATCCGTTATACGAATGAGGCCTTTGCCAGTTGTACCATACAAAAGCAAAATAATCTATAGCATTGTCAAGTTCTTCATTTGTCTTAAAAGTATAAAGATTTATCAATTCACTTTTTAATGTATTGAAATATCTTTCCATCACCGCATTATCGTAAGGACAACCAGCTTTACTCATACTTTGTTTTATCTTTACACTTTTGCAATATTCGATAAAATCTTTTGAAGTAAACTGACTGCCTTGATCACTATGCAGAATCAATTTGATTTTTCTTCTATGCTGTAACGCTTTTTTAACAGCTTCTATTGCTAATTCCGATGTAATTTCACTTCCGTTAACGCTCGATACAATGGAACGGTCAAATAAATCAATTATTGAACAGTTATATCGCATTTTCCCATTAGAAAGCTTCATATATGTAAAATCTATACACCATATGGTACCTGGCATTTTTGCTGAAAAATTACGATTAAGGAGGTTGGTAAATATTTTGTGTGGCTTACCTTTTTTATACCCCGCTTTTTTTCTGAATATAATTGATTTTAAGTGAAGCTCTTTATTCATATACTTATGAACAGTCGTCTTTGATAACTTAATATTATTTTGTTCCATTAACTTCATAATCATCCTATGTCCTGGTTTCCCATCGTTTTCAGTATAAATCTTCTTTATAGTCTCTAAAATCTTTGCTTTCTTATCATGAAAATCCCTTTTCTTGTATTTTAGATAGTTATAATAACTATTTGTGTGTACAGACAATCTTTTCAATAACCATCTCACCCCCAAATCCTTTTTATTTTTGTCGATAAATCGATAAGCCTCTAATCGATCCCCTTCGCGAAGAATGCCGCCGCTTTTTTTAGAAAAAGATTCTCCTTTTCTAATTCTGCTATTTTTTTTAGCAATTCTCGTTTCTCCAGCATATAATCATGCTCCTGTTTTAATTCAGGCTTTTTTTGGCATTCTTCACGGTACTGTTTAATCCATATGGAAATAATACCTTTCGATATTCCATATTCACTCGCTAATCCTCTGATTGTTTTGCCTTCTTCAAGATGCAATCTAACAATCTGTTTTTTAAAATCTTCATCAAATCTCGGCATAATCACTCCTTTTATGAATATATCATATTAGGTCGCTCTGTTACAAGAACATTATACCAAAATATTTTTTAAAATTTGAGTTATAAATAAAAAAACAATTGTCCCAAAAATAGGACAATTGTTAAAACATCCATAGGACAATTGTTTTTTATTATATTCATTATTTAATAGGTACTATCATCCATTTCTTTGTATCCCCCATTTGAGGTGGAAGATCCCCTATTTTCCAGCCCGGATAGGTTGACTCTACAAAATAATATTTTTTATTATTATACTCTTTATAAGTACCACTCGCTGATATACTTAGTCCAACCATTGCATGCCCATATTCTGCAGAATAGTAAATGCAGGCATCATAACCTAATCTTCTTAATACAAGAACGATAAACATTGATTTTGTATCACAATCCCCTTTCTTATACCATGCAATTTCATTAGGTGTAAAATAGTCCAATATATTAGCACCTTTTGTCTTATCAGTAACTACATTATAAGGCCTTTCATAAGGAATATGCTGAATACTCCTTATTACCTGATAAGCAAGATCATAACTATTCCATCCTCTATTTTTTGCCTCTTTTTCAAAAAATTCAGCCACACTGTTTATTCTATAAAAATTTTTATTAAACATCTCCTGATAAAACTTTTTCCAGAATGTAAAGTTATAATCTGGATCATTATAGGTATCTATACCAAAATACTGCCAAACACTCGGATTAACAATTGCATTAATTTCTTTTTCTGCCTCTTTAAGATCATTAACCTTAAAGACAAAAACCTGCTTATATTTATCCCATTCAAGAGTTATATCATAATCTCCACTCTCTTTTGATTTATTCGCCTCTTCTACTGAACTTTTTTTATTATTTTCTACCACAGTTGT
>JAAYUW010000082.1 GCA_012517545.1 Exilispira sp. | reverse complement strand
TGCACAATTGGCAGTATTTGACTCTTTTTCTGCGCATGCTGATTACTCTGAAATCATAGATTACTTAAATAATTATGATAAAAAAAAGATAAAAAACATCTTTTTAGTTCATGGTGAAAAAAATGCATTGGATTCCATGCAAAGTCATCTAAGAGATGCAAATTTTAATTTTTCGACGATTGTTACGCCAGAAGTTAATTATAAACTCGAAGGGAGATAAAATGAGTAAGAAAAAAGTCCTATTCCTGTATTTTTTATTTTTCATAATACTTGTTATCGCTTTATTTTTTATAATAAATTATTTTACCGGTGTTTTTGATCCATTTTTAGGTAAGGTATTCAAAAAATATTCAGAATTAATTCCTCAAACAGAAGCATTTCTTTTTAAACAGGCTTTTGCAGGAATATCTATGGGACTTTTGATACTTACAATCGTTTTATTAATTTATCCTCTATTTTTCCCTCATGTTGATGTTAAAAACTATTATCGAGATTTTATTTTCGGGATATTAACAGCAGTTGTATTTTATATTACCGAACAATTCAAGACAATACTTTCAAAATTCAAAGCAGTTGATTTTCTTTTCGTAATTCTTGGTATGATTTTGTTTACTTATCTTTTAATAGAAGCCATAGCATCTATTTTTAAAAACAAACAAAAAGGGATAGAATTTAAAAGTCAGACAATAGCAAATATACTTTCTGGTATTGTGTTTTCAATGATTTTAACTGTAATTAAAACTATTTTTAAGCAGAATTAAACTTTAGAAAGGAATTCATTTTCTAATTTTTCATAGTAATTTATGACTTTTCTAACATATTCTCTTTTCTTTGGATAAGGTTTATAATAAAATGATCTTTTGAAACCATAAACTAAGATATCTTTAAGTTGCCTTTGAGATATGGGAAAGTTATCCAGAGCAAGTTTCAGTTCTTTAGAAACGGTTGTGGATGATACCAGTCTATTATCTGTGCAAAATGTAACAGAAAGTTTGTTTTCAAGCATTTTTCTTAATGAATGATTTTTTATTTCTTTTATGCCAGGAACAGTCTGGAGATTACTTGAAAGACATACTTCTATGGTAATTCTTCTATCTGCTATATAGGTTACAAGATCTTCTATATATCTTTTTTTATCAGATATATCTTCATTTGTTATCATGGATTCGTTAAAAAGGAAAAGTCCATGTCCAATCCTATCTGCATGCAAAGCTGTTATTGCTAAGAAGATTGATTCTGGTCCAAAAGCTTCTCCCGCGTGAACGGTCTTGTGAAGAAAGTTTTCGTGTATGAATTTGTATGAATCTGTATGATGATCGGCAGGATTACCATATTCACTTCCTGCGATATCAAAACCTACCACCTGAATATCTGTATTTTTCCTTAAAAAAACTGCTGCTTTAGCCGCTTCCAGAGACGCCAGTTTAATCGTTTCCCTTTGAGTTGAATATTTATGAAGATTGAAAAAACTTTTATAAAATGGGGAAAAGTTTTCATTACAGAATCGCATCGCACATATTATGATCCCATAATCAAATTCTGGTTCATCTTCTGGTACATTTTGGTTTATTTCATCTCTTGCCTGTCTTAAACCATCATCTGCGGCTTTGACTATCATTTCAAAATCAAGTTTTTCATTCATTAAAAGCTGGGGTGCGAATCTGACTTCAATGTACCTGACTCCTTCATTAAAACTGTCATAGGCAAGTTCATAAGATATTTGCTTGATAGAATCGATATCCCTCATGACAGCACATGTATAGGCAAAACCTTTTAAATATTCATCAAGATTTTTATAAGATTTTTTAAAAACAAGTTCCCGAAGTCCTTCTTCAGTGTATGATGGAAGTTCAATTTTATGTTTTTTTGCAAGATCTATAAGGGTTGGGATTCTTAACGAACCATCGAGATGAACATGTAAATCTGTTTTAGGGATTTTTTTAATGAATTCTTCAGAATACCAGCTCATAGTTTCTCCTTTGTTTAGATTAAATAATATTTTTCAATTAATATTAATAATAAAATAACAAATAAACTAAAAATTGGTTTAGTAAGCCATATTTAAACAGTCTAAAAATGATTTTACCCTTAAAAAGATGATAAAAGCAATGCTTTTATCCCATTCATTTTCGGCAACCTGAGGAAATGTTATATATAGTAATGTATAGACTTCAGGTTGAAAAGAATTTAATAAAAATTTTTCTATCAACTCTTTGTTCAATTTGTCAGAATCGGCTAATTTCATGAATTCATCTTTATTTTTGTTTAAAACCTGTTCGTAAAAAGGGATATCTATCTTTCTTTTTAATGGAGTTTCTTTCGCAAGCAGGTAAAAGGCTAAAATGGAGTTTTCAGCAGAATTCAGAAGCTTTTGAAAAATATCCTCTGTAGGTTCATGAAAAGAAAGACTTTCGAGTGAATCAAATAGAAAAGGAGCCGCAGGATGAGTCTTGAAAAGACTATTTTTTATATTATCCTTTTCTTTTTCTATCATAAATGCAACTTCAGAAATTTTATCCATAAATTGCTGCCTTAAAATTTTTCTCATCTTCAGCTCCAATACATTATTTGACTTTTTAAAAATAAAATTAACTATTGATAAAAGTAAAAAACTAAAACTATTATTTGTCAAATAAAGATTAGATTAAGTCTTATGTAAATCAGAAACCAACCTGCAAAAAGAACTGTAAAAAGAACTACAAAATAAACTGTAAAATGAACTTAAAAATGAACTTAAAAATGAACTAAAAAATGAACTGAAGAATGAACTAAAAAATCATGAATAATAATTCTA
>JAAYUW010000081.1 GCA_012517545.1 Exilispira sp. | reverse complement strand
GAAACCACTCGAGTCACAGCAGGAAGAGGTCGAAAGGTGGAAATGGTTTGATAAAAATGTTAAATACAAAAAAATTGAACCTTAGAATATTAAAAATAGGCAATTTTTACAACCTCTCTTTGAGTTCTCGGGTGCATGTGCTGGTTGTGGAGAGACTCCGTATATAAAGGTCATCTCTCAGCTTTTTGGCGAACGCATGATAGTTGCAAATGCAACTGGTTGTTCTTCAATTTATGGTGGTTCTGCTCCAGCCACTCCTTACAGAGCAGGCCAGGATGGTAAAGGGGTTGCATGGGCTAACAGTCTTTTTGAGGATAATGCAGAGTATGGGTTTGGTATAAATCTTGCAAATAGAAAGATGCAGGAAAAAGCGATTATGATCTTTAAAGATGCAATCTCTGCAAATAGGCTAGGTGAACAGGTTAAGACTCTTTTTAATCAATATCTTGAAGTTTCAAATGATACAAAGAAACAAGGTGAAATAGTTGACAGAATAAAGGATTTACTTGAAAAGGATAACTCAGAAGTTGCTAAAGAACTTTTAGTTTATTCGAAATACCTTGTAAAGAAGTCTATCTGGGTTATTGGTGGAGATGGTTGGGCTTACGATATAGGCTTTGGAGGACTTGATCATGTTATTGCACAGGGTGAAGACATAAATATACTTGTACTCGATACTGAAGTTTATTCAAATACAGGTGGACAATCTTCCAAATCGACACCTATAGCCGCTGTTGCCAGGTTTGCATCAGCTGGTAAGAGGATTAGAAAAAAAGATCTAGGTCTTATAGCAATGAGCTATGGCTATGTTTATGTTGCTCAGGTGGCTATGGGAGCCGATAGAAATCAATTTTTAAAAGCTATAACAGAGGCTGAAAGCTATAATGGCCCTTCTTTAATAATAGCCTACTCACCATGTATCAATCATGGTTTGAAAGCTGGTATGGGTAAGAGCCAGGAAGAAGAAGCTAGAGCAGTAAAAGCAGGTTACTGGCACCTTTACAGATATGATCCAAGACTTGAAAATGAAGGTAAAAATCCATTTCAGCTTGATTCAAAGGATCCAACAGAGAGTCTTAGAGACTTTATACTCAATGAAGTTAGGTTTGCATCTCTTGCTCAAACATTTCCTGATGTTGCAGAAGATCTTTTTAAGGCACTCGAAGAAGATACCAGAAAAAGGCTTGAAACTTATAAGAGATATGCTTCTATGGATTACAGTAAAAAATAATAATATATAATGTATTATGGTAATCTTAATGTGTACATCTGAGTTTTTGCGTTTACAAATATCTTGAAGGGGTTTTAAGTAAATTTATCTTGAAAAGTTTTTAAAAATCTTTAAATGCTTTTAAAGAAGAAATAGACTACCAAAAGGTTTAAAATACTTTTAGAAAGTATTTATACAATTTTTAAAAGAGGAAGGCAACTTCCTCTTTTTTTATTTAAAAATTGAAACTACAATAGTTGAAAGTACAACAGTCTAAAGTTTAAAGAATCATAAACACCTTAATACCACTTTAAAGCAAGTTCTATAAAGTACAACAGTCACAAGTCCAAACACAAATCTAAAGGCTCAAGTTCAGAGTCCAAAGGCACAAGTTCAAAGCCATAAGTTCAGAGTTCTGGAAAACAGATATCTCGTTTTTTCAAATAAACAGGCATTTTCCGGGTAAAAAATGGTGGATATCTTAATTTACAATCAAATCATCAAATTATAAATAGTACTGATTGACCTGAAGCACTTTTTTTATGAACCATAAAGCTTTTACGATTTCTTTAATATAGAGAAACCTGGACGAATAATATCAAAATAAAGGCTCTTTAAGAGCCAGCTGGGAGCAAATTATGAGCAAACTTAAACATAAATTTACTTATACAAAACAATGAAGAGGAAGAGGAAACAGTAAAATTTATCTTTTTGAGGGGAGAGTCATTTATATAAAAAATTACTCATGGGTAGATGTTTATAAGCTTGAAAGGTATATTGAAAAATTGAGCTTTTTAAAAACTTTTTAATTGGTAAAATTAGCAAAAAAAGCAAGGTAAACCTGGAAATATTAAAAATACTCAAAAAAGTAGATCAACTTTAAATTTAAAAATAAAACATTTAGTTGTAGAAAAAATTATTTAATTATAATTTATATACGAGGGAATTAAAAATGAATAAGGAAAATAGCTTTAAAAAAAGGAAAAATTTAATTATAGTGATATCAATAATAATTTTTCTGTTAATTTTTGTTTTAATTTTCAGGCAACCGATTACATTATTGTTAAATTCATACGAATGGGAAGCCTCAAAACTTCAATCATCCGCAAATAATTCTAAATGGAGCTGTTTAGCTTGTTCAGACAATGGCAAATTTGTTATAGCAACCATATATGGAGGATATATCTATATCTCTTATGATGATGGAAAAGAGTGGATAGAAAACTCAAATTTCGGGAAAAAGTACTGGATTTCTGCTACATGTTCATCATCGGGCAAATATATCTATCTTATTGAAGAGGGAGGGTTTTTATATAGATCATCGAGTTATGGTAAAAGATTTGAACCTATAACCAGTACTGGAATAAGGTTATTTAAATCGATCACCACTTCAAATGATGGAAGGGTTGTCTATGCTGCTGTTAGCGGTGAATACGGAGGATACATATATAAATCTAAAGATTATGGTGAAAATTTTGAAGAGTTAAAAAATTCGGGGATAAAAAGATGGAAAAATATACAAACATCAAAAGATGGCAGAGTGCTTGTTGCTATTAGTGAAGATGGATATTTTGTATACTCTAAAGATGGAGGATCGGAATCTTTATCTATCAAAATTTCAGCAGATGATACTGTTTTAACCGATGTTTCGCTGATAGATGATGGAAAACTTGCTGTTATTTCTGAAAGCACAGGATATTTATATCTATTTGATATTTATCTGGATAAAATGAAAAAACTAAATGAGACAAAAGATAACTGGTCCTGTGTATATATTTCATCAAGGACAAAAAGAATAATTGCTACAGATTTACATAATTATATTTATATTTCAAATTCTCTAGATAATGAGAATATACTATGGGAAAAAAAATCTTATGATAGCTTATCATATATAAAAGATCTATGCTGCAGTGAAGACCTATCTTTGATTTATCTTATAGAAGAAAACGGATATATAGCCTATTCAAATGATTTTAGCAATAACTTCGTCAAACTTCAAAATGTTGGGATAAGATACTTCAGGGGGGTAGATTGCAGCGCTGACGGTTGTACTGTTACTGCTGTAATATCGTACGATTCAATATATATCTCTACTGATTATGCAAAAAGCTGGAAACGTAATGATAATCTTGAGATGAATGATTGGTCTTCTATAAAATTATCCAGCGATGGTAAAAACCAGATTGCCACTGTTGAAGATGGGTATGTATATATTTCTTTTGATAATGGTGAAAACTTTAAAAGCATTCTTTACCCCGGGAAATGGATTTCATCTGCCTGTTCGGGGGATTTTTCAGTGATATATCTGGCTGATATGTCAGGGAAAATATACAGATATTCCCCTTTTGCAGATAAAGAAAAGATACAACAGTTGTACGAAGAAAAATCAAAATACTGGCGCTGTGTGGATTGTAGTAGAGATGGTTTTTGGGCTATCGGTGGCTGTGTAATGGATTATTTTACGATCTATAGTAATTATGGATATAGTTATGAAGAGAAGACATATCCCGGGAAGATGTATTTTAAAGATGCTGCACTCTCTGCTGATGGAAAAGTTATGACCATAATAGAATTTGGTGGTCATATATATACTTCATACGATTATGGTAAAAGCTGGAAGAAGAGGTATTTATATGATAGAAAATACTGGTCATCGATCTGTATGTCAAATGATGGCAAAATCCTCGGTGCCTGTGAATATGGTGGTTACATATACTTTTCAAACGATAGAGGTAAAACCTGGGTAAGGCAGGAGAGCGCAGGTAAAAGAAACTGGAGTTCCATCTGCTGTAGCGATAATGGTAATATTTTTTACGCTGTAGCCTATGGAAACAATAATGTCTGGATTGGAAAAAGGAAGTAAATATTAGTTAAATTTTGTAAAAAAATTATTTGACTTTATTTTTATTAATAATAAAATGTAAAAAATAAAGAAACTGCTTGATTTTCGCAATATCAAATATCATGGATACAAATTCTTTTATTTATTTATTTTTGAAGATAAGAAGGTTATAGCGTTAAAAATCAAAGAAAAGAGATATGAGAAAATAGTATATTTTATTATTTTATTAGTTTTAACCGCTTCAATTCTTCTGGCTCAAAAGGAGCATATAAAACCCCCTGAAGTAAATTTATTTACTGATTTTTTGAAAAAGTTTATGGAGGAATAAAAGCTGAAGAAGCAGTAAAGCTTTTTGATGGCTTGATTAAGTACAGAAATAAAAAATATGGCCTATATTTTTTAGCATATAAAGGTATTATATTTAAAATTTCTTTTTATTCATTTTGCCCTGATACCTAGAATATTATTATAATAGAGAATTAGTTAATTTTGAAGGTTATAAAGTGCAAACAAAAGATTTTGATTAAAATAAGATATATGAAAAAATAATTGACGAAATAAAACACCTGAAAATGAAAGGATAGATTTAAGCTTAATCAAATAAAAATAAAAAAGTCCTGGAGCAATTTGCAAATAGCTATTTAAAGTAATAACAGTAGTGTCGAATTTTATCTTTTATAACCCATACCAATATATATACTTTCTGACAATATCGGGATCTGTTCCAGGCTTTTTAGCTATCTCATCTATTGTAAGATCTGTATTTTCAAGATAGACCTATAGTTGTTTTCTATATATAAAATATTCAGGTTTTTTATTTCTTTTCATTATTTTAAGTAAATGATAAAAATTTCTTGACAAAACTGAAAACCTAATTATTAAATATAAACATCAACTGTACAATAACTGCTGATTTATTTATTGATATTTATACAATAATAAATAAGTCAAAAAAAGGTTTAAATAGCAAAAAAATACAATTTAGACTAAATTAAGTACATTTTTAAAAAATAAGTTCTTAGCCATTTCGTACGGGAAATACAGTCGAAAGCTAAAAGTCAAGAGTTTAAAGTCCCAGGGACAAGAAAAAAACTTGAGTATAATAAAATCAAAATTCAAAAATCAAAAACGGGAAAATATAAAAGAAATGGAAATAAATAATTGGCTATTCACTTATTTGTATGACTTGTCATAAAAATAAAAATCGATAATTAGCTAAAATCGAAATAATATTGAAATAGTAAAGGAACTTGTATGAATTTAAAAAAAATCTTATCATTAAAAAAAACAAGAGTTCTGGCAATAATTCTTATTTTAATTATTATAATCTTTATTATATATACTTTTTTTTATTTTAATAGTGGTAATAAAAAATTAACTGATGATGAGAAGCAGGTTATTATGAATAATATCAAAAACAACTCTGATATTGAGCAGCGCATTAAATATATTAATGGCATCATTAAACACAATGATGAAAAGGCTTTTGTCTTTGAACTTTGCAATTCTTACCTGGAACAAAAAAATCCTGAAAAAGCCAGGGCAGAACTTTTAAAACGGGCTAAAAGTTCTAAAAAAACAATTATCGAAAGATATGACTATATTTCATATTTTATTGGTATTTCTCTTGATTATAACCTGCAAATAACTGATAATAATGTTAAATTAATAAAATCAATTGATAAAAAGCTGTTTAATTATCTGGATAAGCAAAAGAATAATATTGAAAAAAAAATATCAAAACTTTCTACAGATTTAAAAAAACAAAAAGAAAATTCATCAAAATTTTATTCTATTAACAAAAAAATTCAATTATTACTCCAGGAAAAAGATCAAATATCAATATATTCAATGGATCCATTTCAGTTAGAAAGAATGATGGGGGATTATTATTATAAAATGAAAGAACCTGAGTTAGCTTTATATTGGTATAAAAAATTTTACAGTAATCTTGATAAACCTATATCCTATTTTACAATTCAACCATTACGGAACTATATACAACTTCTTCTTGATAATAAAGAAATTAATCAAGCTATATTATATCAGGGTTTTTTATGTAATTTATCACCATATCTTTTTGATGATTTGTATAAACTGGCAGATCTTTTATCACTTTATAAGGACCAATTATCATCATTATTTACGTTGATGTTTATAAATACATTATCACAATCCTATGATGAAATACACTATAAAAAAAGTCAGATTTTCATTTTTTCTATTCTTTAAAAATTAAAAGGTTCATAAATTTATCAACTAGCATATAATCTTGTATCTATCTATCTTACCGGAAAAGATATTGAAACTCTACCTGAAATTATTTCTAAATTTCAGAATAGTGGCATAAATCACTTCTTTTTTTACTATCTTCTTGGCCTTAGTTATAATAATCAAAAGATATATGATAAATCAATCGAAAACTTGAAACAATTCAATTCTATTTATCCATATTGTGCAGAATCATATTTTTTTCTGCTTGATTCCATATTGAGTCTTGAAAAAGAGAAACAAGTATCAAATCAAATTGATATGAAACCAGAGGAAAAAATAAATCTTGCAGAAAAAGTAATAGAGTTAAAACCTGATAGTCAGATATCTTTAATATGTAAAACATATCTGGGGAAAAGCATTGGTCTTTCAGAAAAACAGGCTACTAAGATAATAACTACTCCAGAATTAAAAAAAATGGTTGATTCATATACTAAATATGGCGCTCCTGTTAATGTTTTTGACCCACTACTTGAATCTTTTAGCAATCCTAAAAATGTTTATCAAACAGCTGCAATTGAAGTTCTTTCATCTATACAGGTGCGCAAATCTGAACTAATTTTATACCTTAAGACTTACTACATAAAAGCAAATACAAATCAAAGAGAAATAATTGATTCAATATTATCT
>JAAYUW010000080.1 GCA_012517545.1 Exilispira sp. | reverse complement strand
TCCTTTTTTTAATGCTTTTATGCTCCCTTTTTTAACTATATATAGATCTTTCAAATGTGAAATTTATTTTAAATTCTTGCAAATATAAATGGTTTATTTTTTTAACTTTTTTTATATTTTTTTGTAATCTCCAGGTTGAATTTTTGAAAGAATTTTTGATATAATTTTATCATGGTTGTATTATGATCTTTTTTGAATTATTAGTGGATTTTTACCTTTGTTTTAATATGATTAAGAATTAAATTTTGGTTCAGCCGGCAAATTATCTTCTTGCTCTTTGTCTGTTGCGAAGAGTCTAAAAAGTATGCATTAACCGGAAGTACCTGAATTTATGAATTTAATTTAGGAAATAAAAATTTTGTGATAAATTTTTGTGAGGGGAAGATACAATAATGGGGAATAATAAAAGAAAAAATGGTTTGCCTGACAATTTTGACAAGCAAAAAATCTATAAAGAGACTTATAAAAGTACCAATAAAGAGGTTATAAATAAAAAAATAACCAGCAAGGAAATTGTAAAAGAAATAACTGTAGATAAAAAAGATGGGCAGGAAAATAGATATGGACTGTCCAGTATCCGTGTTATTGGAGCAAAAGAGCATAATCTTAAAAATATTAGTGTGACTATTCCTCGAAACTCATTTTCGGTAATAACTGGTGTTTCTGGCTCTGGTAAATCTTCACTTGCCTTTGATACATTATACGCTGAAGGTCAAAGAAGGTATGTTGAAAGTTTATCTTCCTATGCAAGACAGTTTTTAGGACTTATAAAAAAGCCCGAAGTTGAGTTTATTGAAGGTTTATCTCCAGCAATTTCTATTGAACAAAAAAAACTGAATAGAAATCCAAGATCTACAGTTGGAACAATTACAGAGATTTATGATTATCTCAGGTTATTATATGCAAATGTAGGGCAGGTATATTGCTATAAGTGTGGAAGGAAGCTTGAAAAGCAATCAATAGATCAGATGATAGAGTCCATATATAACCTTGAAGAACATACGAGACTTATAATCATGGCTCCATATGCTACTAACAAAAAGGGAACATTTAAAAATGATTTTGAAAATCTTAAAAAGATAGGGTTTTTTAGAGTCACTGTTGATGGTAGGGATTATACTCTTGATGAACAAATAGAGTTAAATAAAAATGAAAAACACTCTATTTTAGTCGTAGTCGATAGAGTCGAACTCACAGAATCACATAGAAAAAGGATATTTGACGCTCTTGAACAGGCTTTGAAGTACGGGAATGACAAAGTTCTGATACATTATGAACTTCCATCTGATATTTCTGATAAGGGAAACAAATCTGAAACTTCAAAAAAGAATAATAATGAAAAATTGAAAGAACTTTTCTTTTCTGCTAAAATGGCATGCCCTTACTGTGAAATATCTTATCCAGATATAAATCCAGCACTTTTTTCTTTCAATCTCCCTGTTGGAGCATGCCCATCATGTCATGGACTTGGAGTAAGCCTTGAGTTTGATGTAAATAAAATAATTGACCTGAATTTATCTATTATGGAGGGAGGAATACTACCTATATCTTACGAAGAAGGAAACTGGAATAGTTCGATGATATCCGCAGTGTGCAGTGCTTATGATATACCTCTCAATAAACCACTTGGTGAAGTCGAAGAATCTAAAAGAAATGTCTTACTTTATGGAACCGACAAAGAAGTAGAGATGACTCATAATTCTGAAAAGAGTCATTTCACACAGAAAAGAGCCTATGAAGGAGTTATTCCAATGCTTTCAAGAAGATATGGGGAAACCAACTCCGATGAGATTCGTTTATGGATAGAGCAGTTTATGAAAGAATCCGTGTGCAACGAATGCAACGGACAGCGGTTAAACTCTTTTGCTCTTAGTGTAAAATTAAAAGATATGAATATTATTGAGCTTTCAAATTTAACAGTAAGCAATGCATTGAGTTTTATTGATAATCTTGAACTTAATGATACAGAGACAAAAATCTCTAAAGATGTACTAAAAGAGATAAAAAATAGACTTGCCTTTTTAAAAAATGTTGGGTTGGGATACATAACACTTGAAAGAAAGGCAGATACATTATCTGGTGGTGAAGCCCAAAGGATTAATCTGGCTACTCAGATAGGGAGCCAGCTTACAGGTGTCATGTATGTCCTTGACGAACCAACCATTGGTTTACACCAAAAAGATAATGAAAAATTGTTATCAGCCTTAAGAGATTTGCAAAAACTAGGGAATACACTGATAATCGTGGAACATGATAAGCAGACAATACTTGATTCGGATTATATTATAGATCTGGGACCTGGCGCAGGTTTGCACGGTGGTAAGGTCATGTATCAAGGTGATACAGCAGGATTGCTTGAGTCAGATACTCTTACAGGTAAATATTTGAGAGGCGAAAAGGTGATACCTATTCGCAAAGAGAGAAGAAAATATGGCGAAAAATATCTAAAACTTAAGG
>JAAYUW010000006.1 GCA_012517545.1 Exilispira sp. | reverse complement strand
TATGGAGTAGTTCACTCAAATATTAGTAAAACACTTAACAAATCTTCCGAAGATCAGATTGCCTCAAAAATAAAGAACTGCATTTCAAGTGTAATATCTAATAATGATTTAAAAATTGAATCTAGCGATATTAAAGTTGATAAAGTTGATGATGGTTATCAAGTATTATTGGATAGCTCAAAACTATTTATGATTTTTAAGAATGATGAATCATGGCTTTTAAAAACAAGACAATTAATTGGTAGTTATTAGAGGTGCCCTTAATCAGACAAAATCGCATTTTAAGCAACAGAAAAAACCTAGAAACGTTGGTTTCATAGGCTTTCTGTATGTTGTCTTATTTTACTTCAGTGAAGATAAAGTTAAGTAAGGGGTTCACTACACGTCATTAGACGTCAAAACATTGATTTTAAGCGATTTTTGAATTTTTAAAGTTCATTACATTGCAATATAAATCAATAAGAACTCTACCTTTTTTAGATGAATATATCATTTGGATATTGAAGTTAAGCCCTGCTATCATTTCGATGGCAGGGCTTTTTAATATTTGGTACACTAACTTTTTATCTATATTTTGGTGGAGCTGAAGTTGACATCTACAAAGTTTAATGTTAAAATACATTCAAAAATATATTTGAATGAGGTGTTTTATGATTCAAAATGTTGTTACTTCAATAATCCTGTATTCTGGGACAGCCGTAGACTTACTTATTATCCTAATGTTATTTTTTGCCAAAAGAAAAAGCAGAAAAGACATCATTAACATATATTTAGGACAATTTCTAGGCTCTGTTAGTCTAATATTGCTAAGTTTGTTTTTTGCATTTGTCTTAGATTATATTCCTAGTAAAGAGATTTTAGGTTTGCTCGGTTTGATTCCAATTTTCCTAGGCCTCAAAGTTTTGCTTTTAGGAGATTCTGATGGAGAAGCTATTGCCAAAGAAGGTTTGAGCAAAGATAATAAAAACCTGATTTTTCTAGTCGCTATGATTACTTTTGCAAGTTGTGGTTCTGACAATATTGGTGTCTTTGTCCCATATTTTACTACCTTAAATTTAGCGAATTTGATAGTGGCTTTACTTACCTTTCTAGTCATGATTTGTCTCTTGGTTTTTTCTGCCCAAAAATTGGCACAAGTACCTTCTGTTGAAGAAACTTTGGAAAAATATAGCAGATGGTTTATTGCCGTTGTTTATTTAGGATTGGGGATATATATCCTGATTGAAAATAACAGTTTTGACATGCTATGGACTGTGTTAGACTAGGAGAAAATATTTTGAAAAAAGATAGTATCTGCCAAGTGAATGTTATAAATCAACAAAATGTTACAACCGCCACGAACTACCTTGAAAAGGAAAAAGTCCAAAAATCACTTCACATTTTATCAAAGTTTACCGATAATAAACAGATAAATATTATCTTTTATCTCCTTGCTGTTGAAGAACTCTGTGTCTGCGATATAGCCTGTTTACTAAATCTCAGTATGGCATCTGCCTCCCACCATCTTCGTAAACTAGCCAATCAAAACATCTTGGACACTAGAAGAGAGGGGAAAATTATATATTATTTTATAAAAGATGAGGAAATCAGAGATTTTTTTAATCAACTAGGATAACAACTATTTTTACTACTTTTCCATGTTTATAGGGGGCTTATCTATGAAATTTTTTGATGAAAATTACTCATAAGGGTTCTGTTGCAAAGTTTTCCAAAAAATCTATTTTAGTGTAAAATTGAGAAAAAAGACAGAGAGGACAGAGTAATGAATCATTTTAAAGGCAAACAATTCAAAAAAGACGTCATTATTGTCGCTGTTGGTTACTACCTGC
>JAAYUW010000079.1 GCA_012517545.1 Exilispira sp. | reverse complement strand
TAAAATTTTAACTCCAAGTTCTTTCGCTTTTTGAAGTTTAGAACCTGGATTTTCACCACAAACAAGGTATGTTAGTCTGGATGAAACTGCTGATAAAACCTTTCCACCCCTTTTTTCAATTTCAGCCTCTGCAAGTTGACGATTTTCGAAAGATTTTAGGGTACCTGTTATACACCAGCTTGTGTTTGAGAATGTATTGGATTCATTTTGAATCCTTTCTGGCATTTCAAGATTGAATCCTAATTTTTCAAATTCATCCATGAGATATTTAAACCTATCACTGGAAAAATGCTTTACAAAAAGTGCGGATGTCTTCTCACCGATACCGCTTATAGTTGAAAAAATAGTATCATCCTTTGTTTTTGAAGCATCAATAAGTTTTTTTGCACTATTAAAACCTGCTTTTATTAGTAATCTTGCAGTTTGTTTACCCAGATCTTTGAAACCTAGAGAATATAGAAGAGTTTCAAAGTCATTTTTCTTTGATTTTTCTATTCCATCTCTTATTAGTGCAATTTTTTTATCTCCGTAACCTTCAAAGCTGGATAAAATAGAAGGGTCAAACTTATAGATATCCGGAAAATCTTTTATAATATTTTTCTGAACAAGAAGATCTATGGTTTCTTCTCCAAGATTTTCAATATTCATGCAATCGCGGCTTGCAAAATATTTAAGTTGCTCTGTCAATCTTGCAGGGCAACTGTCATTGTCACAATAGACTATCGGATCTTCAAATCTAACGGGTTTACCACAGGAAGGGCAAACGGATGGAACCTGAATCTCTATACCATTTTCATCCTTTTCTAGAACTTCTTCCACTGCTGGTATGATATCTCCTCTTTTGGAGATAGAAACTTTATCGTTTATTTTTAAATCAAGCATCTTTATGTAATCTATGTTATGAAGAGTTGCTCTTGATACAACAGAACCTGCAAGACTAACAGGTTCAAGTATCGCAACTGGTGTAAGTCTACCACCTCTTCCAACCTGCCAGACAACATCTTTAACTTTTGTCTCCCCTCTTGGAGCTTCAAACTTATAGGCTATAGCCCACCTTGGATGATGGCCCGTATAACCGAGTTTTTCACGAGTTTTAAACTGATTTACCTTAAATACAATTCCATCGATCTGATATGGTAAACTTTTTCGCATGCTGGTAAATTTATTTATCCAGCTTTCAATGGTACTAGAAATTTGTTGAGCTTTATCAAGCCCAATAGAAAATAGATCTATATCTTTATCCAGCTGTTCAAAAACTTCGTCAAATGAATCTTCATTTTTTATTAAATTGCTGGATTTTTCATTAATATCAAACAAAGTTTTCTCTTTAGTATTAACCTTATTTGATGTATCAAAATTATCATCAGGGAAAAAGTAAGTATTATTTGAAACAGGAAAGCCAAGCTTTTTAATTAAAGAAATCATGCTTTTATCATCATTAATTGATTTAATATCAAATTCCAGATTAACTATTTCATCTTTGAAATCTTCGATTATAGCATCATAGGCAAAAAATTTTAATGGTATATCTGCAACTTCTGAACTTTTAATTCTATTAAGTGTTCCAGCAGCAAAATTTCTTGGGTTTGCATACTCTAAAGGGAATTTTTCATTGTATTTATTAAAGCTTTCAATATCTATATACACTTCTCCTCTTACGACTATAGATATATTAGTCTTTAAATTCAAAGGTATCGATTTTATAGTTTTGCAATTTTCAGTGATATCGTTTCCTATGAAACCATCACCTCTTGAAACAGCCCTGGATAAGATGCCGCTTTTATAGTATAAGACAATAGAAACTCCATCAAATTTTTCCTGACAACTAAAAGTTGCATTTCTATCCACTTCAAGGATTTTTAAAGCCCATGATATAACTTCAGCAAGAGAGTATGCTTTATCTAAAGATAATACAGGTATTGTGTGTTTAACTTTTTCAAACTTATTTGAAAGATCACTTCCCACTCTTTTAGTAGGTGAATAAGGTAAAGCAAGTTCAGGGTATTTCTCTTCAAGGCTTTTAAGTTGATTGAATAGATCATCAAATTCAGCATCAGAAATTTCAGGTTTATTTAAGACATAATAAAGATAGTTGTGATGTTCTATTTTTTGTGCAAGTTCTTTCATCTTATTAATTATATCAGATCTATCACTTGTAAAATCACTCTGATCGAAATTTAGCTCTTCAGAATCTTTATGATTCATAAATTATTCCTCAAAATTTCAGTCGATCTTTTCAATATGATATGTAACCTGTTTTTGTTTTTTTTTATCAAATGCTCTTATGGCAAAAGCAACAGGAAGTAATAAAAGTAAAGATAGTGCAAAAGAAAGTATACTTTTGATAAATTCTTCCATATTTTTGAAAAATATATAATAACCTGCGAAGATTCCACATAGAAAAACAACAAGAGGAATACCATAAAGAACTATGCTTGTTGTGTATAAAGATATCGAACCTATCTCTATTTTGACCTTTTGCCCTATTGCATAACCATCTTTATAAGGTATATAGAGTACTTCTCCTCTTTTTTGTGCACAGTTAGTTCTGATTGAACAGGTTTCACACTTATCAACACCATCTACCATGACTCCAAGGCCTTTATCTTTATCGATGCTTACTATAATCCCTGTATCCTGTATCATAAAATCTCCTGTTATATTTTAGTCTCTTGCTAATTTGTGTATGCAATATTAATACAAAAAAGTTGAAAGTCAAAAAGATACTACAGTTGAAAAAGCAACAGCCACAAGTCTAAAGTGGGGAAAAGATTTTTATAAAAAGTCAAAAGTCTATAATCAACAAGCTAATGAAAAGGTACAACAGTTAAAAATCTGGTAAGTTTTATAATATCTAACTGGAAGAAGTAAAGATACTGCTTAAATTAAAATTGTTAGAATTGAATTTTAAATGTATTGAATTTTAAATATATTGATATATATAGATATGTGGTAAAAATGATATTTTATATTTTCCAGGAAATGAGGGTATAATATTACTCTTCTCTAAGTTTATACTACAATTGAAAGTTCGGGAAAAAGATTTTTATTAATATAGCCAAAAGCTAAAAAGTTTATGAAAAATTAATATAGAATTTAATTTAGCAAAAAAATCAAATATTTTACTTAACCTTGTTAATATGGTTTAAACACAAAAAAAATAGAAATAAATATTCAGGTAAATAAAGGATATTTTATATGGATTATGATAGATATTTTAATCCCAAAAGCATTGGAATCACGGGTTCAACTGGCTTTTTAGGTGCTAACATGATTTTAAGTCTTCTTCAAACAAAAAGCAATAAGATCAACTCTAAATCTTTTTTAAGTAATATTTTTTCACAAGAAAATAGATTAAACTTGACTGAAATTAGAGCATTTTATTCAAGTACAAGGTGGAACCCCTTACTTTTTGATGTTGATGATCCATCTGTAAGCTTTCAACATCTTAACATTCTGGACTATGAGCAATGTCTTGAAAAAACAAAAGGTTTAGATTGCATTGTTCACTTTGCAGGAATGGTCTCTTTTTCAAAAAAAGATAAACTTAAACTATGGGAAATTAATGTTGAAGGCAGTAAAAATCTTCTTAAGGCAGCAATAGAAAATAAAGTTAGAAGATTTATCCTGGTATCTTCAATAGCGATTCTTACAGTTGATGAAAATAGTTCTGACAAGAATGCAAAAAATCCTCGTGCTCGTGATAGAAAAGTTATATTAGATGAAAAAAACATTACAGAGGATAAAGAAAAGTATTTAGATTATGATCTGCAATATGCAAAGAGTAATTTTTCTTTTTTGAAAAAGATAAAATACCCTTATAATGAAACCAAGTTAGCAGCTTTTCTTATATGTAAACAAATTGCAAAACATTCAGATATAGATTTTCTGACTATTTTGCCGGGAACTGTTTTAGGTGCTGGAGATAATCATTTTTCGATCACAAAATTTGTGGATAATATTTACAATAACAAGCTTTTTTTTTCTCTTTCTGGTAATACTTCTTATGTACATGCTCAGGATCTTACTAAAGGCGTTTTACTTGCCATGATAAAGGGAAAAAACCTTGAGGATTATATCATATCTGGGAATGAGAGAGATAATATTACTTACAAAGATTTTATGGTAAGAATTGCTAATTACATCAAAAAAACTTATAAAAAAAAGATTTTTTCATCATTTATATCCATTCCAGGTATTTTTGCCAGATCAGTTTCCTATATTATAGAAAAAATTGCTCCAGGTACGTCGATTCCATATGGAATGATACTTTCTGCGATTCATAAAGAATATTTTTCTATCGAAAAAGCAAAAACCGAACTTGGATATGATCCAGAATACTCAATAGAAGATGGGATACGCGATTTGGTTGATTTTTATATAAATTTTAAGATTGGTGAACATAGAAGAAACTACAAATATTTCAAGATTATTAAAAAAGTTGTTGCTGATCCCTGGGTTAAGTCCCACGGACAGATTATCGTTTCAGGGAAAGAAAATATAGTTGAAAGTCCACGAAAAGTCTATATTGTGAATCACCCAACAACTTTTGATATGTTTACTCTCATACATATATGCAAAAATTGCTTTTATGTCCCTGTCGATAAAGAAGCCTTTGATGTACCAATAGCAGGTTATTTTATGCGAAAAGCTGGATTTATACCTGTCATTAATGAAGAGAAAAAAAATTACAGGGGTAAAAAAAAAGAAATTAAAGAAACAGATAATAAAAATTACGAATCTGTTAAAATTGAAAAAACAAAAAATCGTACTATAATTGAAAAAATTTTAGAATATGCAAGATTGGGATACCCTTGTTTGAATTCTATTCGAGGTGGCGATGTTACTCTTGGTAAACCTGAAAGGTTGAGAACAGGAGGAGTCGTTATGGCGGATCTTACAAAAGCAGATATAATACCAATTCATATATATATTGAAAAAGGGAAGATAATCCAGAAAAAGATTATTACTGGAAAGCTGCAATTTGCTCCTTTTACTATCTACAAAAATGCATATGTGATACTATCTTTTCTCCCTCCAATAAAGTGGAAAGATTATCATAAAGAATCTATGACTAAACAAGATTATCAGAATTTGATAAATAAAGTTGATGAAGAATTCAATAACTATTCAAAAGAACTGAATGAAAAGATACATATTGATGAACAAGGTTATTATAAAGGCCTGAAGAGAAATAAAGGTTGTGATATTTCTATTGAATTTTGATCCCTTTAGCTAATTTACATGCATAATGTTTTATATTTATAGTTTTATTGAAAGAATTGATAATTAATTTTTTTTGCATGTTATATAGCAGTAAAAAGTCTAAAGTCCAGGGAAATGAAATATAAATTAAAATATGCTTTTACATTTCCTGAGCTAGAGCATTAAATTATTAAATTATTTTTTTGGAGAAACAAATGCAAAAGATACTAATTACTGGAGCAAATGGATTTATTGGTTCAAATTTAGTAAAATATTTTTATCAAAATGGATTTAACATTTATGGAGTTGTTAGAAAACAATCAAATCTGAAATTTCTCAAAGATTTAAAGATAAATCTGATATTTTGTGATTTAAAAGAGATTGACGAAAGTCTTTTTGGTGATGATTACGATTTTATTATTCATACTGCATCTTATGTTTGTGATTATGCCACTGAAAGTGAAGCTTATTTGAATATTTTTATGATTACAAAATATTTGGTTGAGAAAGTCGTGCTTAAACAAAAAAATCTTAGTAAATTTATATTTATCTCTTCATCCCTTGTTCTTGGTTATGGTAAGCTAAATATTTCAGAGTCTAACCCCGGTATTTCACTTCTTAAAAATCCTTATGTTAAATATAAAAAACTGAGCGAGGACTATATTAAAGAAAATCTGGGTAGACAAAATGTGAAGTGGACGATCCTACGTGCTGCTGATGTTTATGGACCGAACGATAGGACTTCCTGTCTTCATATTTTAAATGCTATTTCTAACAATTTTCCAATGATTGTTGGTAGTGGAGAATATATTTTTCCTTTCTGCTCAGTAGATACTCTTGTAACAGCTGTTGCAAAATCTCTTGATAATCAAAGATCCGATAATCAAACCTTTGTAGTTACAAATGGAATTCAAATAACCTGGAAGCAGTTTTTTTTATATTTTCAACAAAAAATGAAGAAAAAGCAGAGAATCTATATTCCAATATTTGTAGCAAAAATAGCAGCATTTTTTCTATTGATTTTATACAGGATATTGCCAGTTTTTGATCCTCAAATTACCCCTTACAGGATTAAACGCATAACAACCAATACCTCGTATGATATTTCATCTCTTATTGAATCACTCGGTTTTACACCTGAAACAAATTATGAGAAAGAACTTGATAAGATATTAAAATGGTATCTTTATGAAAAAAATAGTGGAAGTCTCCCTTTTTTAAAAAAGAATTTACGATTTACAAAATAAATCATTTTTTTGTAATTAACTTTTACGAAAATAAAATGCCTGAATTATCTTGATAAATAATCTTATTTTATATTTACAAGTTGCATGCATAATAAAAAAGCATGAATGAAAAACTGTAGTAGAAAAAAAGGGGAAAAAAGTGCAGACACTTGTCAGAATGATTTTAGAAAATAATTTGACCGAAGAATACAATAGTATTCTATTAAATTATGGACATATAATATTTTTGGTTTTATCATTATCTTTTACATTGCTATGTACTTTTTTTTCAAGGATCAATCTTATAAATAGCAAAATTCTCTGTAAAAAAAGCAAAAATGATATTTTTCCTAATATTTTGTACTTTATTTCTTTCTTTATTCTTATTTTTTTATTACCAGTAATTGTATTTTTTATAAGTCTAAAGTTAAATAAAGTTAAATTTAATCCAGTTCTAGTACTTAATGCTTTTGGGTTGACTTCTGGTAAGTGGAAGTTGGGGTTGGTGCTGGCACTTATTGGTATAATTGTTGCCCCGATAATCTCAAAATCAGGTATTGAAAAAACCGGCAAATTTTATCCATTTTCAAAATCAAGCCTTAAAAATTTTAAATACTTTTTTATTTTTGAGTTATTTTACTTTTTATTCTATTATTTTGCATGGGAGTTTATTTTTAGAGGCTATATGTTAAAATATCTACTGGCTTGCTCCGGTTATTCCATCCAGGGTATTATTATCTCAATTTCGATACAGACAATAATTTCTACGATTTATCATATTGGGCATCCTTTTGAGGAGATTTTAGGAGCATTTGCTGGTGGTTTTATTTTTGGTATTATTGCATTATTAACTGGTTCATTTCTTTATACATGGCTTATTCATGCAGCTTTAGGTATTGCTACAGATACATTTGTTTACCTGGAGCAAAAAAAGATTAATATTTAAAAAAAGCACTTCGCAATTAAAACAAAAGAAAGAAAGATTATTAATTTTAAAAAAATAAAAAGGAGAAAATAAGGGAGTAACATGAAGATTTTTATAACTGGTGCAACAGGTTTTCTAGGTCAGACTATTCTATCTCATCTTGATGAAAAAGGCTTAATGAAAGAAAATCAGATAACTGCGCTTGTACTACCGAATGATAGATACGAAAAAGATATATTAAAATATGCTGAAATACATATCTTGCACGGAAATGTTTCAGATAGAGATTTTTTGATAGAAGCTCTAAAAGATCAGGATATTGTCATACATACAGCTGGTTTAATATCATACTGGAAAAAGGATTATGATAAGCTGGTAAAGGTAAATATAGAAGGGACTAAAAATATTGTTGAAGCTTGTTTGACAAATAAAATTAGGAGACTTGTGCATATTTCATCAGTTGGTACAGTTGGGTTTTACAAAGATGGCACTTATGCAGATGAGCAGACAAAGTTTAACTGGCCTGAGAACTTTTACTATATGACAACAAAACGAGATGGTGAGAAATATGTCATGGATGCAATAAACAATAAAGGTTTAAATGCTATAATATTAAATCCTGCTTCAATAATGGGACCTATGGATCCAAATCCTGACACTCCTCATAACCAAGTGTATAAAATGGTTCTTACAGGAACAGCTTTCTTTTCTTTTAGTGGTGGTCTTGCTATAGTTGATGTTAGAGATCTTGCAGATATTGCTATAAAAGCTGCTTTTACAGAAGATAGGGGTAAATATCTTATCATCGGACATAATATATCATATGTCACAGTTTTGAAGACCTGTGGAAAATATCTAAATAAAAAAGTTTTAGCCATCCCTGTTCCGCCTGTGTTTCTTTTCCTGGGTGGCCATTTACTTGAATTTATCTCAAACTTTACAAATAAAAGACCTCTTATAACAGCAAGTTATGGGAGATTAAGTGGTTTTAAGGCTTATTATTCAAACAAAAAAAGTATCGATACATTTTCACATAAATACATTGATTTTGAGAAAACTATAGAAGACGCATGTAAATACTACAAGGAGGTACACTGGCATAAAAAAACGCTACGAAAGTAGC
>JAAYUW010000005.1 GCA_012517545.1 Exilispira sp. | reverse complement strand
ATAGATGATATTTTGCAGATTGCATTTAAAGTTTACGAAGAGAAAAAGAAAAATATGTACAGATTTGATGTCAATCTTTTCTTAAAACTTCAGCAAAAAGGTTTAAAGTTTACAGGGAAATGACTTGATGAAAAGACTTAAAAAGGCATTAATCTTTTCGATCTTTCTTTGCTTTATCTTTCTTTTGTCTCTAATTGTTAGTGGAAACAGCTTGCGGTCTTCGAACATGATTCGAAAAAGTCAATACTCCTATGGCATTTTGGTCCTTCCATCAAAAAGTGGAAATATTCCATCTTTTTTAAATGTAAGAAATATTATAAGAAATAATCCATGGCTTGATGAACTTAAGCTAACAAATATTCAGCTTCAAACATTGGCAGAGGTAGATAAACGATATTTACAGGACAATTTTGCTATTTTGCCAGTGGATTATCTTTTTATTTTAGAACCAATATCACAGGATTATTCTCAAATTTTACTGCATCTGTATTCATATGCAAACAAAAGCTATGCTGGAAATTTTTACATTAACTATATAGATTCTTTTATTCTAACAAAGATTCTCGATAACTTGAAAAATATGATTGATACAATAAACAACAATGTGGAATATTCAAATCAATTAAAAGTTTATCGATTATTATTTCAGGAATTTTTTGACTCAAATTCAAAATGTATGTTTTTGTTTTTAAAACAATCGCTAAATGAATTTATTAGTTTAAGATTATTTCTTTTTTACATGCATAATGATAAAGTCATGGAATATATCGAAAATAAAATGCGAAACGAAACTAAAGATGAAAATTACGATGTTTCTAAAGAAATTTCCACTCTCTATTTTGTTTGTCAAAAAATTTCTTTTACTATTAAAACTTTAAATTTATATTCAAGTATGCGCTACCTTTCAGTTGATGTCGCTTATATTACTTATGATGATATAAAATCTGCTATTGGCTACCTTTTAAAAGGTAGGCGCAGTGATAATGAAGTTGAATATTTATCTTTATTATTATTTATAGACTAATAAAGCTTTATTGCTTCCTTACTCGCAAAATAAAAGCGGTTGATCAATAAAATTATTTTTTCCATTATATGAAAATAACACATTTTATCCTAAATTTAAAATCTTATATTCTTTTCTTAAAATATCGACAATTTTAACAAGCATTTCTTCAGGCACAAACTCCTGTTTGTAAAATATAGAATCAAGGAATGTATTGGCTTCGACATGATACGGTTTTATCCCAAAAGAATACAGGTTATCATAAAGTTTTGCAAAAGAACCTGAAAAATCATTGAATCCTGCTGAAATAATATAAAAAATAACATATGTTCCTTGTTCAAAACTATAATATTCTTTACATTTGTTGAATTCTTCTTCCTTAAAGAAAATGTTATAATTTCCATCATTGAAAATCAAACTATGAATATTTATATCTTTAACTGACAGACTGTTTAGAATTGTTTTTATATTATCATTGGTAGTTTTAATCATATGTAAATTTGATAAAAAATTTATAGAATATATTGCTGGATTTTCTTTTATTTCTTCATTGAAGTCACCAACCATTGTCCCTCCGTTCGTATTAAATGAAGATCGCACAGTATATGATATATTGTAATTTAAAGCAAGAGAGCAGGCTCTATCATGCATAACTTTAGCACCTGTTTTGGCCATAAAATAAGCTATCTTGTGGGGTAGTCTTTTAAATGGTTTTGCTTCATTAATAATCCTGGGGTTAACAGGGTATATACCGTCTACATCTGTACATATATAACAATTTTCTGCTTTTAATGATGCTGATAAAGCCAGAGCTGTGAGGTCTGATCCACCTCTTCCCAATGAGGTTATATTTTTCTCTCGTGAGACTCCTTGAAAACCGGCTACTATAACAACTTTATCTTTCTCAAGCTCTTCTACTATTCTATAAGGTCTTATCTCTTCTATTTTAGCTTTCATATGAGAGTTGTTTGTTATTATTCCAGCTTGAGAACCGGTAAATGAAACTGCTGGTATCCCAAGATCATTTAGAGCTATAGCCATAAGAGCCATAGATATCCTTTCCCCGGTTGTAAGTATCATGTCTACTTCTCTTTCAAGAGGATTAGCAGAAATGCTGTATGCAAGATTTAGCAAATCATTGGTTGTTTTTCCCATAGCAGAAACCACTACAACCACTTTTCTTGTCTTCAGATAGAGGCTTTTGATCTCTTGAGCAATATTTTTAATATTTTCTTTTGTTGCAAGAGATGAACCACCAAATTTCAACACATCTATTTTGTTCATTAGATATAAAATCCTTAATAAGCAAAAATTATCTACAAAAAAAACTGAAAAATTTAAGTTAGTCTTTCTGAAAATCGATCTTGTAGAAAAATGAATAATTTTGTTCTATGGTTGCATCTTTAGGAATACTATTCTTATCAAGAATGAGGGAGTAATCCTTTGCTGCAAATGTTGAAAGTTCTATAACTCTTGTATATTTGACATAATCTCTTCTAAAAATGTTTATAAAATCTATTGTCTGAGTTTCATATGTTTCCAGAATCTTTCTAACACTGGTTATCATCATATCCACTTTTTCCAATCCATTTAAAAAAACATTTAACTCTGAATCTATTATTCTTGAAAGATCCTGCGCCTGAACAACATAATCAGGAAAGTTGTATAAACCAGGGATAGTTGTCTGCTCATACTCGCCTCCACTCAGGACAACCTGGATTAGTTGATTGTTAAACTCTATAAACTGTTTTACATATGTAATACTGGTTTCATCAAATCCAAGAACATTTTTCATATCATAAAGTATTGAGTAGAGGAGATTATTCATCTTAATGACTGCTTCAAGGCTTTTTATATAATTGTTCAATAGATCCTGAGCCTGAAGTATAGCTGGAATACTCTTGTTAAGGCCAGCTTGAAATTCTTGAATCGTTTTGACAACATCTCTTTCCATATCGAGAATCTGTATTATGCTGTTTTTTATTGAAAGATAGTTATTAAAGTTAGTTACAACCATTTGATTTATCTGTTCGTAATTTTGTCCTAAAAGATCAGGCAAGGAAAATGCTATAAGTTGTGCAGATATATAAAAAGTGGGAATTTCAGAGATTGTTCCAGAAAAAATGATTGAAGTGCTGGCTGAAGGATAGGGGAAAAGTGGCACAGTAAGTGAATAATTTTCTCCTTTAAATACTTTTATGCCAGCTGGAACTTCCACATCATTGAACATGGTACTTTTAAAATCGCTTGTTATAAGTATCATATAAGGAAGTAAAAGGTCTATCTGTTCACTTACTGTTTCATTATCTGGAAAAGATTTATATTCAATCTTATCTTTTACAAGATAGTTATTGGTAGCTGATATCTTTATCTCCAATGTTCCGTTTTTGTTCATAAACTGAGATGGTGTCGATTCTTTTCCGTTGAAAATATAGGTAATATTAAAAGAAATAGGTAGTTTTATTTCATTTAGCCTGGGCTCAACTGAAAAGTAGCAGATTTTTTCTTTACTTATTATATCAACTTTCTCTCTATTTTGAGAGAGCTTCTCTATACCATCTTCAATTTTAAAATTTGTAAGAGAAAATTTATTTAAAAATGATACAGTTTTACCTATAATATTTTTAAAGGCATAGACTATCTTAATATATGTGGGTTGGCCCTTGTTGTTTAAATATACATATATTGTTTCGTTTTTAATAACATTTGTCGAACTTTGAGCAAATAATAAAGATGAAAAGGTGAGAATAAAAATAACGATAATCAAAATAGATATTTTCTTTTTCATAATTTAGATTTTCTCGCTTTTATAAAAAGTATATATTTACATCATTATACAGAAAATTTGTACAAAAATTACTTAGATATAATAGACTAAAATAAAAAAAACCAAACATCCCGATAAAGATAAAGGAAAATTAAAAAATTAAAAGAATCTTTTTCAATTTTAAGAAAATTTTAAATAATCTATAATTAAAATAGATTCTATAGTAAAAAAACATGAGAAAAAAACTTTAAAAAATTTGTACCTTATAGTTCTTGTTTTTGTATAGAATAGAGAATAAAGAGTAAAGGTAACTTCTATAAAAGTGGCTGTAGTTACATTAAAATAAAAATTATTTCGAAAACATCCCTATAACTCTTCTTTTTCTGTTATCAGCCATATGCAAAATATTTGTGAGGAAATAAACTATTGATGGCATAAATATGATTACAACTATAAAGCTTATAAGTGCACCTCTACCAATAAGACCAGCTATACAGGATACTACTTTTGTTGGGTCAAAGAGATTGAAGCCAACAGTTGCGAAGAATAAACAGAGAGCAGCATTTAAAATAGGTTTAGCTGTCGCAGATACAGTTCTGGATATAGCTGAAATTTTATTTTTATCTTTTTCATATTCTTCGGTGAATCTTGTAACAAATAAAAGTGCATAGTCAATAGTGGAGCCAAGTTGAATGGAGCCTATAATCATATTGGCGATAAATGAAATTTCTCCGGAAAAAAGGTTATAAAAAACCAGATTTAACATGACAGAGAACTCTACAATAAGGAGAAGAACAGTTGCAAAAACCGGAGAGAAAAAAATAAATAAGAGAATTATGAAAATAAATACCATTGAGGCTATATTTATTCTGGCAAAATCAACCTGAGCAATTTTTATAAAATCATAAAGCATCGAGGATTGACCAACAAAATAAAATTCTGTAAAATATTTTCTGAGTATGGCTGTCGCCTGGTCAAGTATTAAAACCGATTCCTTGGTTCCTGGAGGGTATAAAGTTTTCAAATAGATCTTCATATACCCATTTTTATAGAATGTCTCAATATTTGCTTGTTGAAAGAACTGTATCGGTACTGAAGGATGTCCATAATCGTTTAAAGAAGCAACAAGTGAAATACCATCAATTTTTTTAAGTTCATCCACGGCTCTTTGAAGATTAAATCGGCTGAATCTTTCAAATGATGGAACAGGAATGACTACATTTATAAGATCTCCAGTTTTTGCCAGGTCCATAATCTTTTGCAAAGATTGATATGACTCAAGATTAGATGGCATAGTGTCATCAAGCCTATAAGATACAGGAATATTTAAGCCATTATAGATGATAAGTGGCATAAGTATAATAAGTATAATACCTATGATAACAAGTCTATTTTTTGATGAGAAAACAAGTCCTAAAAAGGAATTTTTTGAATCTGATTTATCTTTTGAATTTTTAGACTCTGGAAAAAATAAGAATTTAAACTTATCATTGATAGTCTTTATAGGTTTAAAATTTAAAAAAGAAAAATCGTAAAAATTTGTTTTATTTATAAGCTTTTCTAATATAAGAATAAGAGAAGGGAGAAGGGTAACTGATGCTATAAGTGTAAAGAAAACTCCCTTAGCTATAACCAGTCCAAGATCAAGACCTATTTTTAAGGTCATTATTGTTATCGCTAAAAATCCAATCAAAGTAGTTAAAGAAGAACCAAGTATCGCTGAGAAGGTTTTATTTATGGCATTTGCCATGGCTTCCTTTGAATTTGTACTTTTTGTTTTTTCTTCTTCAAATCGGTGAAATAAAAATAAGGCATAATCCATAGAAACACCAAACTGAAGTGCACCAGCCAGAGCATTTGTAAGGTAGGAGATTGAACCTAAGAAAACATTTGTTCCCATATTTATAATATAAGCTGAAGCAAGGCTGATAAAAAATAAAATCGGAGGGATCAAGGTCTTTGTATTTAATATCAATATAAACAACATTATGATAATAGATAAGACAAAGTACCATGGAAATGGACTGGATCTAAAAGAATATTCGCTTTCCCAGGTCATTACAGAAGATCCTGTGAAAATGACATCTGGATATCTTTTCAAATAGTTATATATGTTCCCAATGCATTTTAAAACTTTTGGGTCACTTTCGGAACCGTTAAATTCAATTGTAACAAGTATTCCCTTCCCTTGATAAAAAAGTTGTCTCACTATTTCTGGTAAGAAACCTTGAGGAATGGTAAATATTCCAACTTGATCTGGTCCTAATGCACTTTTTACTTCCGGTAAAGATCTTACATAAGAGATTATTTGCCAGTATGTTTCTTTATCATCAACATCGGTAAAAAAAAGCATGGCAGAAGCAGAACTGCCAAAAGCTGAATCCAGAAGCTTTTGTCCTTTTATGCTCCCTATCTCTTCGGGGAGAAAACTGCTAAAACCCTTTAAGATCTTAACTTTGGACCATTGCGAAACTGCAAAAATTGATGCAACTATGTATATGATGATTATTAAATACCTGAGTTTAACAACAAGTCTACCCACATTTGCTCCAAAAAGCTGTACATAAAAAGTTCTACATATTGATATTTTAAATACTTTTATATTATCTATATTTAATACTTTTATTATTATTTTCAACAATCAAACTCTTCAGCAATTAGCCATTGGTAAATAAGGAAAAAATTGGTCCCTTGTTTTGAGTAAATATGGTAAAAGAGAAGTAGTAACCACACAAAAAGGTGAAGAGTGTATAATTGCTGTCTAACCTTCTTATTATATCTATAATATCGATAATTGTTATTATTGTTCGACTTTTCTTATTGTATCGATAATTGTTCCATCTCGATATTCTATAAGTGCAACTATTTCATCCGAAAATTTTATTGGTTCTGGCTTACCGGTAATGTTTTCTATTCTTTTTTTAAGATCATTGATATCGTATACAGGATATCCTGCATTTTTTATCCAGCTTTCTATATCTTTTCTAGCTGGATTCACAGCAATACCTCTTTCAGTAACAACTATATCAACATCTTCACCAGGTGTGACAACTGTTGTAACATCATCCACAATTATTGGTAATCTACTTCTAAAAGATGGAGCTATAACGATAGAAAGTTTTGCACCATAAGCTGTATCACAGTGTCCACCAGAAGCTTCTCTAATTATACCATTTGAACCTGTGACAACATTTACATTGAATTTGGTATCTATTTCCAGAGCTGAAAGTATAACGACATCAAGATAATTGACTATCGGTCCTGCATTGAGAGGGTTTGCATAGAAGGAAGAATCCATTTCTATATGATTACGGTTATCTCTTAATGATAATGAAGAATTTAAATCAAAAGATTGAACATCATAGAGGCAATCCAGGAGTTTATCATTTAAAAGATCTACCATATAGCTGGTTATTCCACCAGTTGCAAAACCTGCTATTATGCCTCTTTTGATCATATGTTCTTTCAAAAATCTTGTTGTGGCAAGCGCTGCTCCACCAGAACCAGTTTGAAAGGAAAAGTTAGATTTAAAGTAAGGTGACGCTGCTATGATATCGGCACTTATCTTTGCAAGAACAAGATCCATAGGATTTGTAGTCAATCTTGTGGCTCCAGTTCCTATTTTTTTGGGATCTCCAATATTATCAATTTTGACGATATAATCCACGAGGTAATGGGGGATTGATATCCTCTTTAAAGGAGTTCCTTTTATTTCATTTGTTACAGCGACAACGTATTTAGCATTTCTTGCATCAACATGAGCATAACCAAGTGAACCGCAAGGGGTTAATGAATCTGTTCCATTTATATTACCAAGAAAATCACAACCAGGAGCTGCAATAAAAGCAACATCGATCTGAGTGCTCCCTTCTTCTATCCTTCTTGCTCTTCCTCCATGAGAGTGAAAAAGAACCGGGTACTCTATTTTGCCGTTTGATGCAAGATCTCCAAGCTTTTTTCTGAGCCCAGAAGTGATAATCTTAGTAACAACTCGATTTTCAACATATGGAGCAATATAATCATGCGGCTCTGTAAGTGAAGAAGGTGCTAATGTTAGATTTTTTATACCACAAGATGCTATTGCATCCATAACCTGATTTACTACCATATCACCATTTCTAAAATGATGATGAAATGAGATGGTCATCCCATCTTTTAATCCGGTAGCTTTTATTGCATCAACTAAAGTAGGAAGGATTTTATTTTGATCTTTTGATTTTCTTTTTATTATTCCTGAAGCTTTTGGCTTTATTTCAGGGTAAATTGCATCACTTCCTGCAAAGGGAGTAAGATTGCCATAGCCCTTTATACTTGCAGGGATATATCTTCCAACTGCATTTTTTATCATAGTAACTCCTTGAAAAGACTATTTTAAATTTTGATATTTCATCGATTAAATAGAGTTTGGATCTATACCAGCTCTTTGTAAGGTAGTCTCTGCTCTTTTTACAACTGGATAATCTATCATCTTTCCATTCAAACTAACAACTCCACCTTCATTTTTTCTTGCAGCCAGTATTATTTCCTTAGCTGCAGATATTTCATTTTCGGAAGGAGTGTAAACCTCATGTACTATTTGAATTTGCCTGGGATTGATGCAAGCTTTTCCATCAAACCCAAGTTCTTTTATTGTCATTGTATCACTTCGTAAACCTTCATCATCGTTGACATCTGAAAAAACTGTATCCAGAGAAGCAACTTTTGCAGCTGACGCTGCCAGAGCTACTTTTGCTCTTGCCCAGTAAAGTTCCTTACCCTCTTTGGTTCTTTTAACTTTCATATCGGCAGTTAGATCTTCTCCACCTATTGTTATGGCAATTATTCGTGCAGAACTTGCAGCTATTTCATAAGCATTCTCTATCGCCACAGCTGTTTCAAGCATGGGCACTATTTTTGTACTTCCAACTTCAAGACCATTTTGTTTCTCGATTTTACTGATGATATTCTCATATTTCATTATATCATCTTTTGAAGATGTCTTAGGAAGTCTAATAGCATCAGGTTTTAAAGGAATAATTCTTTCAAGATCTTTTATACAATAAGGTGTATCAAGTCCATTTATTCTTACTACAACTTCTACATTGCCAAAATCAAAAAATTGTAATGCCTGGGCTACCAGTTCCCTTGCAGCATCTTTTTGATAAATCGAAACAGAGTCTTCAAGATCCAGAAGTACTCCATCTGAGCCAAAAACCATGCAATGTTGAATCATTGAAGGTGAATTGCCGGGAACATAAAGTTGTGTCCTTCTTCTAAACTCTTTCATCAATATCTCCAGATTTAATTTTTTTAAAAATTTAATAATTTATTATTGTTTAAACCTCTTTGTATAAATCATATTATACAATATTTGCAGACCTATTTAAAGCAGTATAAACTCTAGCTTTGATTGCAAAAGTTAATGCACCTCTATCATCAATAGTTATTTTTATCAGAGGATTATTTATATTATTATCTTTGCACCATTTCTCCAGAGTTTTTTTAATATCGGTTAAAATGCTATTGTAAAATTGTCTGTCAACTGTAGATTTAATATCTATTGAAAAATTATTTGAAGGCTCCACAGTAACAAGACAATCTGAAGATTCTAAAGAACCAGTCTCACATCTAATAAAATCCATACAAATCTCCTTTTTATTAAGTTTTTTTCTAAATTACATAGTCACTCAAGCAATATAATCAACAAAAAATCTCAGTATTCAAAATCCAGAAAATACTAAAGTTTAATGAAAAAAATTATAAATGCACAAAAGCATTAAAAGAAAATTATCTTTTTTTTCTTTCAATTTTTTAAAAAATAAATGGCATATTATAAGTTCAATAAAATCAAAAATAATTTATTAGTCTTAGAAAAGTGAAATATATGGTTTAAGAAACATTATCTATTCATCCCTTTTATAGCAAACTATATTTTTTTAGCAAGAAAATATAGACATTGAGTAAAATTAATTTCATTAATGTAGAAATTATAATACATTTAATCTTAACAGTCTAAAGTATAAAGTCGAAATTCAGGAAAATATCTTTATTAATATAGTCGAAAGTTAAAAGTCCAGAAATAAACTTAACAATGTTATTATAATAGATGCTATTGAATAGCGATGAAAACAATTTGCCGGTGAATATGCATTTTTTATAGTTTCTATATATATAAATAATAATTTTTATAATGTTTCATAAAATAGTAATATTTTGCTTTTTTAAATAATTAGATTATTCTTAGTAATAAATGCTTTATTAAAAAAATGCAAAATAAGCGATTTAAAATCTAACTTCAGGAGAGTATATGCCAAAATCTATCAAAAGTAAACTTATTCTATCATTTTCAGTTCTTGCTTTGTTAATACTGGGTTTTCTTACTTTTTTTATAATTAATTATTTTCGCACAAATGTAAATTCCTATATCACTGAATTAAGCAATGAAATTATTCTTAAAGGAGCCGATTCCATTGAGAATTTTATATCTGGGCTCCTCTCGGAAGTAAAAGTATTGACAAGTATTCCTGAATATAAGACTGGTGATGTAACGATTGCAAACAGGATGACAGATTATCTTTCAGATAAACTTGATCCCAATTTTCAGCTTATGTTTTTTGCAGCTCTTGATGGTTCATATTACACAACTTTAAAAGGTGGTGGCAATATTAAAGATAGAGAATATTTTCAAGAAATTATCTATAATGGAAAAGACTTTTTTATCAGTGATCCATTGATATCAAAATCAACAGGAAAACAGGTATTCGTAATTGCACATAAGGTAACTAATGAAGAAGGCAGAACAGTTGGTTTAATTGCTGCAAATGTTACTTTAAGCAAGTTTACTGAGATAGTAAATGGTTTAAAGATCAGCAGTTCCTCTTACAGCTGGTCTATAGGTTCTGATGGGACTATAGTTGCTTATCCAGATAAAGATTATATAATGACCAAAAAAATCACAGATTTAGAGGAAAAAGGCTATAAAAATATAGATAAATTTTTTGATTATTTTAAAAATAATCAAAATGGTTCCTTTATTGTTCAAAAATCAGATAAAAAAAAGGAAGTATTTATTTTTTCTAAAATTAATTATACAAAGGGATGGGCTGTAGGAGCTTCTATAGATGAAACTGAATTAAATGCACCAATGTATAACATTTCAAGAATTCTTATAATTGTTATGCTGGTTTCTTTTATACTTATTTTTTTTGTTGCAACAATTCTTGGAAACATTTTTACCGGTGGTTTAAAAAATATGGATAAATTTTTTATCCAGCTTTCAAAGGGAGAAGGAGATCTAACAGGAAGAATAAATATAAAAACCAACGATGAAATAGGTGATTTATCTCGAAATTTCAATCTATTTATTGAAAAGTTGAATGATATTGTTTCATCAATAATAGGAGCAGTAGAGAATTTGAAAAGCACTGGCAGTGGTCTTTCGTCGAGTATGACTCAAACAGCAACAGCTGTTAATGAACTTACTTCAAATACCAACAGTATTAAAAAGTTAGTTGATAATCAAACAAGTTTTTTTAAAGATGTTGGTCAGTCAGTGATTAAAATGCTTGAGAGTATTGAAGAACTGGATTCATTGATTGAAAATCAATCTACCTCACTTATTGAGTCTTCTTCTTCAATAGAAGAGATGGTTAGAAATATTCAATCTATTTCGAATATTCTCGAGAAAAACGATATTTCTGTAAACGATTTGTTAAAAGCTTCTGAAAATGGTAAAAAAGAGATGGATAATCTGAGTGTGGTCATAGATGAAATATTGAAAAATTCCGAAGGACTTTTTGATGCATCTGAATCCATACAAAAAATTGCTGATCAAATAAATTTACTGGCTATGAATGCTGCTATCGAAGCTTCTCATGCTGGTGATTCTGGAAGAGGTTTTGCAGTTGTTGCAAGTGAGATTAGAAAATTAGCTGAAAACTCTATGATTCAGGGAAAAGAGATCGGTAAAAAGCTATCAAATATAAAGTTATCTATAGATAATATATCCAAAACTTCAAAACAAAATATTGTCATATTTAATAAAATATATGAATTATCCAGAGTTGTTAAACAGCAGGAAGATACTATTAAAAGTGCACTAAATGAGCAGAGTAATGGTTCTGTTCAAATTCTTGAAGCTATTAAACAGATTAGCGAAATAACAACCAGAATAAAAAACTTTTCATCATCAATGCTAAATCTTAACAAATCAATAAAAAAAGACATAGATAAATTGAATGATATAACTGAAAATGTTAATGCATCTATTTCTGAAATGAATATAGGATTTGCCGAGATTAATTCAGCCATAGCACATGTTGAAAAAATTTCTGAAAATAACAAACAAAATATTTTAAATGTAGAATCTCTTGTAAATAAATTTAAAGTTAAAGAGGCTAGTATTATGCCTATAGAAAAAAACTAATTAAATTGACAAAATATAGTTTATATATGATATTTTGCATAAGAGTTAATAACTCTGCGTTTATGTTTTAAAAAAAGCATAAAGATTATTTTTGAGGGATTTATGGATGATGAAAGCTTGAATGAACTTTTAAATTATTTTTTTGAAGAATCTTTTCAACTTCTTAAACTCATGGAAAATTCTATTCTCGAGATTGAGAAAGATAATTCCAAAATTGAAAATATCAATGACATATTTAGAGCTGTGCATACAATAAAAGGTTCTTCTGGTTCTCTTGATTTGCAGGAAATAGCATCTTTTGCTCATATATTCGAAGATTCACTGGATTTTATAAGAAATAATCCTTCCTATAAAATAAATTCTGAGCAAATAGATACTATTCTAGAAGGTGTAGATATACTTGATAGGATGATAAAAGCAAGAAGTGAAGGGGGTATTTATTCGCAATCTGTTGATAGTGTTAAAGATAAACTGATATCAATGATAAAAAAAGATAATGTTAAAGATAATAAAAAATATGAAAAATCCACATCTACTAATGTAGTAAATCAGGATCTAGATATACTTGAGTCTGAAGTAGATATTTTTATCAATCAAATAAAACCTGGATATATGGCTTATAAAGCAGTTGTTAATTTTTCTTCTACAGATCCTATGGCTTCAGTTGGCCCTTTGCAGGTTTATTCTTCATTGAGAGATATCGGTATAATATTAAAAACTTTTCCATCTCTTGATGAATTAAATTCTGATAAGACTTTTTCATCATCTTCATATCTATTTGTTACAAATAAAAACATAGATAGTATAAAAAGATTTATCGATATACCAGATATAGTTACATCGATAGAGATAGAACCTATAGATCTTAAAGCTCTTAAAAACAGATTCATTTTAGAAAGGGAAAGTACAAAATCAAAGAATAATCAAGCAGGAGATGTACCCTTTGAAGATTCTTCATCAGAGAAAAAATTATCTTCACAAACATCTTCAGAAGCAAAAGAAAATACGGTTAATGATGAAAATATTGAAGAAGATAATACTATAGATCAAAAAATCTCCTCAAAAGATGCAACTATTTCCAGAGCCTCTACAATTTTAAGGGTTGATTCTTCTCGAATTGATGAACTTATGAACCTGGTTTCTCAAATAGTAATTAATAAAGCCGCACTCATTGAAATTACCTCCAGGATTTTTGATTATGTGACAGATTTTGATACCTGGTCAATAGATGCTTCCTCTATTTTAAATACTCTTTCATCTATCGATCTTTCTAAAGAATCTTCCTATACATTATCAACATCACAGTTGAAAAAAATACTGAGCACTTTCAACATTGCCATGCAGATTGCCTTTGATATTAAATCTTCAACAAATTCTCTTTCAAATGAATTACAGGTTTATTCAAGGACTATAAACCTTCTTCAAGAAGGAGTTATGAAGATAAGGATGGTTCCAATAGAACAAATGTTCAGTAGATTTCCGAGAATAGTTAGAGACTTATGCAGAAAACTGGGGAAAGATGCACAGCTTGTGATGAATGGTGGTGAAACTGAATTAGACAAATCCATTATTGAAGAGCTTTCAGATCCAATGATGCATATACTACGAAATTGCATGGATCATGGTATAGAGGATAATGAGGTCAGGGCATCTCTTTCAAAGCCAGTTACCGATACAATAACAATAAATGCCAAGAATGAAGGAAATGTTATAGTTATTTCTGTTGAGGATGATGGTGCTGGCATTGATATTGAAAAAATAAGGAAAAAAGCCATTGAGAAAAATCTAATTTCACCTCAAAAAATATTATCAGAATCTGAAGCATATGAGTTACTATTTAAACCAGGATTTTCCACAGCAGATAAAGTTTCAGATGTTTCTGGCAGAGGTGTTGGACTTGATGTTGTAAAAAAAGCTCTTGAACTTTTAAACGGAACTCTTTCAGTAGAAAGTGAAAAGAACAAATATACCAGATTTACCATCAAACTACCATTGACACTTGCCATAATTCAAGCTCTTATGGTAAGTGTCAGTGAGGAAGTATTTGCTATCCCTATAAACAATATATATGAGACTAAAAGAGTAGAATCAAATGAGATTTTTTTAATTGAAGGAAAAAAGGCAATAAAGATTAGAGAAGAAATTATTTCTGTTTTATATTTAAATGAATTTTTTAATCTGGATAAAAATAAGAGTCCATCAAATTTTCTTGTTGTTGTTGGTTTTGGAGAAAGAAAATTGGGACTTGTTGTCGACAATCTGATTGGAAGTCTGGATATTGTTATTAAACCTTTGAAGTATTCTTTTACCAGGATTCCCGGGCTTGCTGGCTCTGCTATTCTGGGAAATGGAGAGATTGCTCTTATTATAGATGTTGGTCAGATGATTGAAAGTATTCAATCTATTACCATCTCTAGTTCTTGAATGTCAACTAGAAAAATAGCTATTAGCGTTTTAGTTACTTAGGAGGTTGCATTCCATAGTGTATAATTTTAAGTTTCTGGCTGTTGCTTTGTGGCATTATTGTTTGCTAAAGCACTTTAAACATTTTGAATATAAGTTGCATAGAAGTCATCTTTTGGGACTTTTAACTTTTGGTTTTAGACTATTGTGTACATAAAATCTATTATCGAGCTTTTGATTTTTGTATATTTTATAAAATTAATAACTTATTTCAAAAGCTCTATCATCTGGTAGCACTGAAGGGCATATTTATTTGAGATATTTTAGAGGTTCAATTTTGTTTTGTGGATTCAATGGATGCTAATTAATTTTATTGGATGAGGTGAAATATGAATATAGAATTTATAAACCCTTTTGTTGAAGCATCTTATGAAATTTTAAAAGAAGTTCTTCAAGTTGATATTAGAAGAGAAGATATTTATCTTAAAGATAGAGTTACAGAGATTCAGGGTGTTGCAGCTTTGATTGGCTTACTTGGCTGTGCTGAAGGAAGGTTGCTTTTAGATATGAATGCCGATACAGCTATCAAGATATGCAGTATGATGACTGGTGAAACATATACAACTGTTGATGAGATGGTTGTCAACTCCATTACCGAACTTGCCAATATGATTACAGCAAATGCAGTTACAAAACTTCATAATAGAGGCTATAATCTCAATCTTACTCCTCCTTCGATTATAAAGGGAAATAATGTTGAAATTGCTGATAAGGATCTTGAAACTCTTGTCGTTCCTTTGCAGTTACCTTTTTGTAAAGTTGAAATAAATATTGCTTTAAAGGAAATTTAATCAAAATTTATCCCAGGGATATATATGAAAAAGAAATTTGTAACATTTTTGCTGCAAAATCAGTTATACGGTATAGATATAATGCAGGTAAAAGGGATAGAAAAACTGGATAATATTTTTATTATACCAAATATGCCCCCGACTATAAGAGGAGTATTTAAACTTAGAAATAGTATCATACCTATTGTAGACTTAAAAAAAAGATTCAAGTTTGACGAAGATTCAACAAAGAGTGATATTATTATTCTCGTAGAAACTCATGGGATGAATATAGCCATACTTATAGATAGAGTGAAAATGGTATATGAGATAGATGATTCTACCATTCAACCTCCACCTGTACTTAACAGCAGTATCAATAAAGAGTATCTATCAGGTGTCAGTCAGCTGGATAAGGATACAATACTTATGATTATTAATATTGACAAACTTTTTTCAAAAGATGAACTTCAAGCATTTTCTGTATCTTCAAATTAGTTAAAAATATTTTACTGGAATATTTATTTTACAAATTAAATTTTTGAATTTTTTTTTCAAAATACATTATTGATTGTCATTACTTTTTCTTTTAATCTTTTTATAATCTTTTTATTTGCAAAACTATCTTAATTTCTTCTCCATTTAATCGTGTTTTTAATCAATAAGCAAAATGCAATTTTTCAAAATATTTAAAGAATTAAGAAGGATGAATAAAAATTTCCGATATTATAAATAATGATTTTTGCTAAAAATGAACTATTATTTTTTTATAAAGACCTGTTTTATATTTTTATATAGAGAAGGGATTAGTTAAAAAGCAAATCTTAATATCTGTAAATTTTAAATAATTTAGTATTTTTATTTAAAGAAATAGGTAAAGAGAAAAATATTTTAAGAAGGGAAACTATATTATGCATATAAATAATGATTTGAAAAAATCATCGTTATTGATTTTTGCATTTATTTTTCTTATATCAATATTCTGCTTTTTATATCACAATAGTGCAGAGCATTCAAATATTCTTATGGCGCAGCAAGGAATAGAAGGGGATAGTATTTTCTTATCAGCACTTGAATGCTTTGAAAAACAACAATTTAACGAAGCAATAAAGCTTTTTAATGAGTATATCTCAGAAAATCCTCAGCCTCAGAATAGGGCTGCTTCATTTTATTTTTTAGGTTTATCCTACTTTTTTACAAACCAGTACAATCTGGCTATGAATTCAATAATACAGGCTCAACAAATAGGTTTAAATGAACAGCAAAAGGTAATTTCACTTTATTTTCTTGGTCGAATAGAATATTCACGTGGTAACTATAACTATGCCATTTCCTACTTTAAAAACTTTGTTGACAATTCAGCATCATCCATATTGAAAGTTAATGCTTACTTTTTTCTCTGGCAGGCTTATACACTGAAACAGGATAAAGTTTATGCCAGTAAATATAAAGAACTATTTGAAAAAGAAATCGCAAAAACCGAATTTCAGAATCTATCAGCTAAAGAATCCATGACTTCTAAAGATAATGCATATATTGAAAAGTATGCACAAATGAATGAAAAACTATATATCTCACAGACTCTAATAGAACAATATAAAGAGATAATACTTGAACTTACAAAAAGACTGGAGGGCGGACAGGGTTTACCACCAATAAATGAAGCCGAGGAAAAGTATAGAACTCTATATGAACAAACTCAAAAAGAACTCGAATTGTTGAAGAAAAAATATGACAGTTTAAATATAGAATATGAAAAGATTAGAAAAGATTACGATTCGCTGAAAAAAAAGTATGACGATCAGATGATTACATTTGAAAATTTAAAAAGAGATTACAATTCACTTCTTGTTCAACATGAAGAGCTGAAAGGTAAACTAGCATCTGGTACAGCTATACAGGAGGATTATCAAAAACTATACAACGAATATACCGATTTGCAAAACAAATACAACGAACTACTGGCAAATTATGATAAGCTTAAAGAAGAAAAATCAATTTCAATTTCACAGCAGGATAATACTGAAGATCAGACCAAAATTTCATCAGCTGAGCTTGAAAATTTAAAAAACGAGAACCAAACTCTGAAAGATGAAAATTTGACTTTAAAATCGCAAAATACTGAATATTTAAATAAGATAAATGAACTGGAAAATCAAGTAGCTACTTTAGAAGCAAAGATAGAAAGTCTTATAGTTGAAGGCGCTGGTGCCTTGGCTCAGGCATATGAACAAAAATATCTAGAACTTAAGAAGAAAGAGAGCGAATTAAATGATTATGCCGCAAAATTATCTCAAAAGGAAGATGATCTTAACAAGTACGATAGTGAACTGAATCTCAGGGAACAAAATATTGAGTCTATGAAAGATCAATTGGAAAGGGAAAATATGTTAGTAAATTTAAAATTAAAGGTAATAAGTACTTTGATTGAATTTCTTACCAAAAAAGTTGATCTTCTGGTAAAAATTTTAACTGCTCTATCTCAATAGATTTATTGAGTATCTAAAATACAGATCGACAAATTAAAAAATCAGGAAAATATTTTATGAATAAAAAAATAAAAAAATTGAGATATTCAGCTTTAATATTGATAATTCTTGTGATTATTTTTATTTCATTCAATCTTTCGGATGAGAATAAGAATAATACTCTAGAAAATGATTATTATAAAATTGTTACAGATAAAAAAACGGGGATGTTCAATATTTATATAAAAAAACTAAATACATATGTTTTTTTTAATTCATCTCCCATGTCTTCAAAAATTTTAATAAAGTATGACAATTTTCAATATACCCTGGAATCAATAGGAAATGTCATTAACGATTTTACTTTACAGGATAACAAACTTGTTTATACCTGGGGGACAAAGTTTATTGAGTTAATAGAAACTATTTCATTTATTGAACTTGATAGTTATAATATTGGTGTGCAGGTCTCATTGGAGATTAAAAATCTTGATGTAAAAGGTCACTTTGTTGGAATAGGGGTTTTATTTGACACATACCTTGGAGAAAGCTACAATAAACCTTTTCAGATCAGTAATATTGGTATTATAGAAAATGAGCAATATTTTTCTAAGTCATCTATTCCTAACACAATATTATCACTCGATAATCCAAATAATCCAGTTATAGGAGTGGTATTTTATCCAAGAAGAGCAGGTATTACTACTCCTGATAAGATAATTATAGCAAACTATGATCTATTATTGCATGAATTCTGGGAATTCTCGTTTATGAAGGGAAGAAGTTTTAATTCTACTTATAAAAGAACGGATGCAGCGGTTGGTTTTGTATTTGATGAAACTTTTACAAATACAAATCAATCAAGGAGTATAAGTTATATTTTAGGTATATATCCTATTAAAAAAAGTGAAGAAGAAGTAACTGCGGCTAATACAGATCAGCAGACCGATAAAATTGATCCTGTAAGTGTAGATTCAAAAAATGCAGAGTTAAAAGCCTATATTGAACAACAGATAGCTGCATTAAATCAGAAATTAAAAGAACTGGAAGATAGATACAATAACCTGGATCAGATGGATAAAGACCTGCTAAAAGGAATGGAGCTTTTAAATCAACTTGTTGATCTTCTAACAGAAATAGATAAACTTGAACAGCAAATTTATATGCTTTCAGATGAAGATTTTATTAAAGCTTATGATAACCTTGTTCTTATGGTGGAACAGCTTATAGAAGAGGTGAATCAATATCTAAATTAAAATTAAAACAGTGAATTCTCGTTAGAATTTTCAAAATTTCTTATTATTTGATCAACCGAAATTATTGGCTTTTCACCGAGAAGATTTTTAAGCTGCAGAGCATTTATCACGGCCTTAGCTCTGTAATGATTGTTAAAACTAATTATAATATTTTCACAATCCCCGTTTTTTATTATTTCTGCAAGATTTTTGAGTTCATCTTCAGAATAGAGGTAGTCATACCTCTGGTAAGGTTCAATATTCTCATTAAACCAATTATCAGCCCTTCTGCCATGAAAACGAAAGTAAGTAAGATTTTGATTTGTAACAGTGCTTAAAAGGGGGATATTATATGAGATCTGAGGTTGATCAATATTTACAAAAATAATATTATTTTTTTTACAAAATTCAAAGAATTTATCCTGTAAAAAAGATTGATGTCTGACTTCAATAGAAATATTATAATCGCAGCCAAGCTGTCTAATTTTTTCTATCCTTTCAATATTTTCTGTCGAAAAATGAAAAGAGTAAGGAAATTGAAAAAGGATACAGAGCAGATAAGGCTTTAAACCGGATATATTAAAGAGAAAATCTTTTAACTCAGCTTCTGAAAAATCTTTTCTATGTGTGAAGTTTTGGTGGGCTTTGATGACAAGTTTAAAATCTGGTTTTAACCTTTTGGCAAAGTTATCAAAGAATCTTTTTTCAAACGGTGAATAAAATGTTGAATTGAGCTCTAAAAAATTAAATATCATACTATAATATGAGAATTTATCATAACATTTAGGGTAAAAGACATCTTCCCAGTCCCTGTAACTGAATCCAGCAGTCCCAATAAAATACATTTAAAACTCCCTTATATAGTATAGTTGATTTTTTAAAAATATGCAATATTGATAATATATATGTTCAGCAAAAAATCTAAAGTCGAAAATCCAGGAGTAAAAGTAACGTTATAATAGTCTAAAGTCCAAAGTCCGTGAAGTACTTATATTTATAATTAAATTCAATTTTAGAATCCTTTAGATAGTTTTAATATCCAATAGAAGGCAAAATGAAAAAAACTTTAAAATTGAGAGTAACTCTTGTTATTGCAATTTTTATCACATTAACCCTGATGACTTTTTCTGCTGCACAGGATTATGAAACATTTGGTAAGGTTAGAAAAATTATTGGAAAAGCGGAGATAACTTTGCTTGGTAAAGATTCTGCTCAAAAACTTGAGATAAATCAAAATGTTTTACTTGGTGACACAATAGAAACTTTTGAGGAATCACAGGTTGAAATTGTATTTACAGATGGAAAAACTATTATAACTATTCATGATAGGACAAAAGTCAAGCTTTCAACGATTTTGAATGCAGATAATCAGAATCAATCTCTTATATCAGTTTTTTTTGGTTCTATTAGTTCTTTTGTGAACAAACTCATTGGTAAATCATCTTATATTATACAGACTCCGAACGGAACAGTATCTGTCAGGGGCACAGATTTCACAGTTGCTGTTACTGATACAGCTGATCTGCTTGTATCTGTAAATGAAGGAGTTGTAGGTTACCAGAAAAATGAGGATGAATCTCCCGTACTTTTAGAAAAAGGCAATTCTTGTGTTGTGGATCTTGGTAGAAGTCCTGAAATCCAGACTGGTTTAGTTGAATCTACAAGCTGGATATCGGAAAGAAATGCGAATATTGATAATGTTGCAGAGGAAAAATCCGCGCAACTAAATGTTATGCTTCCACAAGTTTTCTTGGCGATAATCAGTGTAACTAAAGACCTTGATGACTTTATGAAAAATTCAATAATTATGAAAATTCTTCGTGGCAGACTTACACCTTTTGATATTATAAAGCTTTCATCGCAGAGGGGAAATTTCTCTCAATTTATTTATAAACAATATTACCGGCTGACACTTTATGATACTATTGTGCTTTTTGCTTACAGGTTTTTTGATTATCGAAGCACTTATGATGCAAGTCTTATTGAAAGAAGAGACGAAGCATGGCAAAAACATTTGCAGATATCGACAAACATGGATAATCTTCTCAAACTATATAGAGCTGTATTAATTAATCCAATCTTAAGGTCTATTTTCCTGTAAGTTGCGAAAACGATTATTCCATGTTCCCCTGTTATAAAGATGTATTTTTTATCTTTTATGTTTTTTTTATCTGACTTTAGAATTCCATCATTGAATTGTAATAGATTCAAGTTTATTCCCGGACTTTTGGCTGTTATATGATGATTTTTTTATAGATATCATTTTCTAAACAGAACCTTTATTTAAAACAAAAGGGGAGCCAATGCTCCCCATCTGTTTATCCTTGTTCCCGGTTTATCCAGTTGATCTATCCAGGTCTTTCTGTAATATCAAAGAACCATATTTGATTGAATTTCATAAAGCCTGATTGCTTAATTATTATATCCACAAAGCATTAAAAATTGCATAATCCCATGATTTATCAAAGGTAATTGATTTTGATCAACTGCTTTTTTCAGCTCATTCAATCTTTCAATGATATTTGAATATTGAGTATCGGTGAGTATTTTTACATCCTTGAAAGATTTATATAGATTGATCTGTGAATCAATAACCTTGGTTATAAATGGATTTACACTTTTTAAGGCTGCTTTTTGCTGTTCTGTCAGGTTAGGATTCACAAAACCAGGACCTGCTGGAGGAGGATTTTGTTGTCCTTGCTGATTCTGCTGACCCTGGGATCCCTGCTGTGGACCCTGTTGAGGTTGACCAGCTGGATTTTGAGGCTGGTTGGATCCGATACGTCCTTTAGGACCGAAACCCATTCCAGAGCCAAAACCAAAAGGTGGGAGATATATTGTCCTGGTTTTTACTGCTGTTTGATATGCCTGTGTTAACATATCGATAGTTGATTTTGCATAGTATTCTGAGATAAAACCAGCGTTTAAATTAGCTGTTACCAGCTCTTTTAGAGATTCATAGTAGGTTTTCAAAGCTGGTTCAACAACTTTCCAGTCTTTTGATTCGATCTGGATTTTGACAAAGTTATTCTGCCCTTTTCCTCTTGCAAAAGCCGCAGAAGTCAAACCTAGAACAAGAAGAAAAATGATCCCAAAAACTATTAATTTTCTTGTATTCATATACGCCTCCGTATTCACAAATAATATGCTTGCAATTTATGGAAAAATTATGAAGTTGCTCTGTAAAACTAAAGAAATATTGGTGAAGATATTTATTTTAAAGAGTTTATATAGTGGAACAAATAGATAGGAAATACTGATGGTTTATATTTTTGTTTATACTTTTTTGATTATAGAGTCAAGTTAAAAATCACCTTCATGGCACCTATATCAAGAACTACAAATTTAAACCCAAATTCTCTTTTAAAATAATTGTATGAGATATAAGGTAGAATCTGTTTTAATTGAGATCCGGCTTGATCCGAATTTTTATTGATAATTTTATAAATTGTCAGATCATCCGGTATCTTTTTATTATTAGAATTTTTACTGACACTTGAATCTTCGTTTAAACCTGTGATATTTTGGTTTGAGTTGATATCGATAAGATCAAAAAGTTCGATAAAGTATACAGAATCTTCTTTATATGAAAGTTTGCAGAGATATGTTTTATAATATTTATCGATAACCTGGATGTAGATGTAATCATCTAAGTAAAATGCAACTCCATAGAAGTTAAAATCAAAGCGTATGTTAAACTTAATATCGATCTTGTTTAGTGATGATGTTTTGGTGTTATAAAAGAGAAGATCTTTTACCTGAACTTTACTGGTGTTTTTGATCAGTTTGTCATCATTTACCATGGAAGCATTGAAATCATTCGATGATGAAAAAAGCATAATTTTTTCATCAATATTACAGATCTTCAGAAAATTTTTATTCTTCTTAGTTTCAAAAATTTTGTGTAAACTTTTATCATCAACTGAGTATTTAAAAGCATAAAGATTGATTGATGATGAATTTTCCCCTGTAAAATAAATAGTATCGCCAATAGTTTCAGTATCATTGATAATAATATTAAGGTAAAATTTGCCTTTATGTTTTAATGAAATCTTGCTTTTCCCGGTTATTTCATATATATTAAAAAGATATCCGTTAAAATCAGGCGAAAACTTTGTATAATCAATTGATAAAACATATTTATTAGAGATATATACATTATTTTTGCCAAAATTTTTCAGCTTTAGTATTTTTTTCTCTTTAAATTGATATAAAACTTTTTCATCATTTGATTGAGCAACAAAAAAAAATTGATCATTATAGGAAACGAAGTCGAGAATAAAAAAATCTCCTGAAAACACTTGATTTAAGGTATTATTTAACAATTGATATTGATAAATCTTGTTGTTAAACCCAAAGATTACTGAACTATCTTTATTATCTGTTTTAATAGTAATTTCTTGAGTTATTAAGAATAAAACAACCATGCAGATATAAAATAAAAGTTTTTTTTTCATCATCTTTTCCCGCTCTTCGCTGTGATCAAAAGTCTACAGTCTAATAACCAGAAGTACAGAGAATATAGAGTGAGGTTATAAACCAGTTGCAGAGCAAAGTTTAAAAATTTTTATTTAAGTTAATTCAATATTTTCTGCAGTTTTTTAATATGCCTTATAAAAATAAAAATAATTTAAAAAAATATTCCCGACTCTTTTTATTGAGTCAGGAATATTTAATTTTAATATCATCTAAATCAGGGATATTTATTTTGAATGTCAATATTCCAGAATGTTCATTTTTTGATCTAACATTTTCCAGTCAAATGCTATGGATTTCGAATTTGTTCATAATATTTGACCAGATATGGACTAAAATAGATCTCCTCGGCAAGAACTATGGTTTTGCGAGCCTGCTGCATATATTCATTTATCTTTGATTTTGCAAGTGACCAGTTGTAGAAGTACCTTGCATAATAATATGCAACCACCATATCGTAAAGTCCAGATGTAGTCCAGTCTATTTTGCTTGAGTTAGAATCAAGATCTATCCCCAGTTTGTTATATATCCTCCACACAACCTTTGTACAATACCAGTAATAGTTATCCTCTTTTGTGACAAGATTGAAAATATTAACATAGTTTGCAAAAAATCCGTATTGCATGTTTGTGTTATTTGGGTCACAATAATAATCCATAGCAGCTTGTGAAAGATCAAGTGATGAGCTATTAACAACAACTGCTGGTTTTAATACAGCAACATTTGCTTTGACCATCCAATCTTGTGCTGTTTCGTAACCAGCACCTTTTGTAATAGCTGTCTGTATTGATGGAACATTAAGGTTTGTAGGATCAAATTTGTTTAGATCAAGTGAACCTCCGTGATAGTACTTCCCGGCTGTTGCTTTTGGTGAGACAAAACTTATCACAGAACTAACAACTCCACTATCACCACCCGAAAGGTAAACGGTTCCATCAATATTGAAAGGCATGTCGGTCAAAGCTGGATATGATGTTCCTGAAGATAACCTGCTGGTATATTCATTATACTCTCTATGATACTTATCAGCGAGATTTGAACCATATTTCTCATCGAATTTGCAAAGAGCCTCTTCGAAGTCTTTGACAATAGAAGGATCATTTTGTGTCATGGCTTTTGAATAGTAGTCAAAGATAACTGCTAATTCACCATTTAGTTCTTTAATATCATCATTTGTATCAGTAGTTCCTTCAAAAGTGCAGGAAAAGCAGAGAAATAAGATTAAAGTTGCAAAAATGAATGAAAAACAAACCAGAAATTTACTTTTACTCTTCATAACAACTCCTGAATTATAATACTAATTAAGGTTATAATACAAATTCATATAATTTCAATATTCGAAACATTTCAATACATTCAATGATGATATTCAATGATGTTTAATATATTATATAATCAGGGACTTACATTTAATGTATAATTTTTGTTTCATCTGGCAAATTATTCTTCTCACTCTTCGAAACTAAATCATAAAAAAAAGTAAAATATGCATCTTTCAAATATAAATTACTATTAAATAAAGAGTCTAAGAGCGAATAAATATTGACTAAATTTCAAAATTTTGCATAGTTAATGAAATCGATTAAAAAATAATATATCAAATTTTGATATCGATTTACCCACAATTCTATACTTTTTAAGGAGCTAAAATGAGTAAATATGTATATTTTTTTGGTAATGGTAAAGCGGAAGGCAATAAAGATATGAAGAACCTGCTTGGAGGAAAAGGTGCGGGTTTAGCAGAAATGACCAATATTGGACTTCCTGTACCGGCTGGTTTTACGATTACAACAGAAGTTTGTGATTTATATTACAAGAACAACAAAAAATATCCCGCCGGTCTTGAAAAAGAAGTTGAAGAAAATATGAAAAAACTTGAAAAAGCTTGCGGAAAAAAGCTTGGAGATCCTTCAAATCCACTTCTTGTTTCAGTTAGATCTGGAGCTCCTATTTCCATGCCTGGGATGATGGAGACTATACTCAACCTTGGTCTTAATACAAAAACAGTTGAGGGGCTTGCTCAAAAGACAGGGAATAGAAGGTTTGCTCTTGATGCATATAGAAGGTTTATCATGATGTATGGCTCTATTGCAAAAGGGATAGATAGAGCAAAGTTTGACGAGATCTTTGAAAATGTGAAGAAGGAAGAGACTGCTAAAAGGCTTGGGAAAAATCCATCTGAAAAAATAAATGATATCGATGTTAATGAAAAGGAACTTGAACTGGTTGTTGATAGATTCAAGAAATTATATAAAAAAGAGCTAAATGAAGATTTTCCAGAAGATCCAGAAGAACAACTCTGGGGTGCAATCAATGCTGTTTTTGGTTCATGGATGGCTGAAAAAGCAGTTACATACAGAAAAGTTGAAAATATCAAAGGGATAGTTGGAACTGCTGTCAATGTTGTTCAGATGGTATTTGGTAATATGGGTGATAACTCCGGTACAGGTGTTGCCTTTACAAGAGATCCAAATACCGGGGAAAATAAGTTTTATGGAGATTACCTTGTCAATGCTCAGGGAGAAGATGTTGTTGCAGGTATTAGAACTCCTATGAAACTTTCAGAGTTGGAAACAAAAGATCCAAAGGCATACAAACAACTTTGTGAAGTTAGAGATAAGCTTGAGAAGCATTATAAAGATATGCAGGATATAGAGTTCACCGTTGAAGAGGGAAAACTTTATATGCTTCAGTGCAGGACAGGCAAAAGAAGCCCCAGAGCTGCATTCAAAATAGCTGTTGATATGGTCAATGAAAAGCTTATAACAAAGGAAGAAGCAGTTTTAAGGATTACAGCTAAAGATATAGAGGGACTTTTCTACCCGGTTATTGATCCTAAAGAAGCAGATAATAAGAAGAAACTATTCCTTGTATCAGGTATAGATGCTGTTCCTGGCGCAGCTGTTGGTAAGGTTGTATTTAATGCAAAAGATGCTGAGAATATGGCAGCAAAGGGCGAAAAAGTTATACTTGTTAGAAGAGAAACAAGTCCAGAAGATGTTGGTGGTATGCATGCTGCTGCAGGTATATTAACAGCAACTGGTGGTAAAACATCTCATGCTGCTGTTGTGGCAAGAGGTTGGGGGAAATGCTGCATAGTTGGTTGTGAGAAGCTTAATATAAACTATGAAAACAAGCAATTGCAGGTTGGGGATAAGATAGTCAAAGAAGGAGATTGGATTACCCTTGATGGCTCTACAGGTGAAGTTTTTATCGGAACTTTGAATCTTATAAAACCAGAGCTCCCAGATGAATACTATCAAATAATGAAATGGGTTGATGAAGCCAGAACTATTAAGGTTCGAACAAATGCAGATACACCTTATGATGCTGAAAATGCTAGAAAGCTGGGTGCTGAAGGCATTGGCCTTTGTCGAACAGAACATATGTTTTTTGATACAGAAGAAAGAAGACTTGCTATTCAAGAGATGATAGTTTCCGACAGTCTCGAACAGAGAGTCAAGGCTCTTGATAAACTTTTACCATTTCAACGAGAAGATTTTAAAGGTATTTTTACTGCTATGGATGGTTACCCGGTTACAATAAGACTTATTGACCCACCATTACATGAGTTTGTTCCACATGATGAAAAAGGTCAGAAAAGGTTAGCTGAAGCAGTTGGAATCCCTTTAGAAAGGGTTAAACAAAGGGTTGATCAGCTCCATGAAGCAAACCCCATGCTTGGTCATAGAGGTTGCCGTTTAACTATAACTTACCCTGAAATTCTCGTTATGCAGGTTAGAGCTATTATCGAGGCAGCCATAGAGTGTACAAAAAAAGGGATAAAGGTTTATCCAGAAATAATGATCCCTCTTACCATAGACGCGAAAGAATTTCATATACTTGAGCTACAGATTAGAGAAGTTTCGGATGATCTTATTAAAAAAGCAGGGGTGACTCTCCCTTACATGGTCGGTACAATGATTGAAGTTCCTAGAGCAGCTTTGCTGGCTGATCAGATCTCCGAGTATGCAGAGTTTTTCTCATTCGGTACAAATGATCTTACTCAGATGACAATGGGTCTTTCCAGAGATGATGCTGGTAAATTTTTGCCGGATTATGTTGATGAGCATAAGGCCGGGATATTTAAAAATGATCCATTCCAGGTTCTAGACCAGGAAGGTGTTGGCCTTTTAGTTAAGATGGGTATTGAAAAGGGAAGAAAAACGAGACCAAACTTGAAAGTAGGTATCTGTGGCGAACATGGTGGTGAACCTAAATCTGTAGAATTCTGTGTCAATGTTGGTATGAACTATGTTTCCTGTTCTCCCTTTAGAGTTCCAATAGCTAGACTTGCTTCTGCTCAGGCTGCTATAAAAGCTAAGAATATCAAGAAGTAACTTTCGATGACTTTTTATTTTTATAGGATTTTGTAGTTTTCGTAGATTATCGTTATTAAAATTACTTATAAAACTGAGTAATAAAACTAAAAGCCACCTTCTGGTGGCTTTTTTGTTAATATTATTTTTATAATTATGCTCTCTCTATCATTTATTTTTACTGTAAACATCTCTATAAAAATCAAATAACTGCGCAGATTCTTTGTGATTCAATTTTTTTGGCCTGCCAATGGCTCTTGACTTTATATAGACTTTACAACCTTTTTCAAGGATTTCAGAGGCGAGAATAGCTTCATCTACGTTAATCCCACAGGTTATAGAACCGTGGTTAGCCATAAATGCAGCATTTCTATCTTCAAGCGCCTTTAATGTAAATCTAACAAGTTCATCTGTTCCGGGTTTTCCATATTTTGCACACAAAACTTTGGGCCCACAGATCTGTGCGATCTCATCAAGTATTGCTGGTAGTGTTTTATGAGTTGCTGCAAAGCAGGATGCATAAAGTGAGTGAGTATGAATAATCGCACCAGTTGTAGATCTATTTTTATATATATTTAGATGGAGCTGTACCTCTGTAGATGGTTTATCTCCGAAATAGCTAAAAGGATTTATTGAAATGATAGGTATTCCATCCATCTGTATTTTATCATAGGATTTAGCACTTGGAGTAATTATGAAATGGTTATCATCTATTCTTATACTTATATTTCCCCATGTTCCGTAAACAAGTTTTTTTTCAACGATAGTTTTGCATGCACTTAAAAGTTCATTTTTCGCTTTTATTGTCTCTTCTTTAACGTTTAAATAGGATAAGTCCATTGAGTCTCCCTTTTTATAAATTCTTTTTTACCACTGGTTTATTAAAAAAAAAAATAAAATAAGTAAATTAAATAAGAACAGATAAGGTAAATCAGATAAAGTAAGTTAAATAAAGTAAGTTAAATAAAGTAAGTTAAATAAAGTAAGTTAAATAAAGTAAGTAATATGAACTAAATCAAATGGACACCATCCGCTGTTTTTAGAGAATAAAGAATCGCTGATAGTCCCATGGTAGAATTCAACTTATCGAGGTAGCTGTTAAAAAGGTCAACATCACCTGTACTCGCAGGGGAGACAATAAGTATTGAGCCACCAAAACCGCCACCTATCATCCTGCAACCTATTACCTGTGGTAAGGCTGAAAATTTATCAACAATTTTGTCTATTTCTGGTATGGAAACCTCATAATCAACACTTAAAGATTTAAAAGATTCAAATAATAATGCAAAAGCCTCATTAATGTCTCCTTGTTCCAGGTAACTGACAAACATCAACACTCTGGCAGTCTCAGATGTGAAATGCCTGAATCTTTTCGTGAGTGTGGGATCATCTATATCATATTTTTGAAGATCGATCGTAAAGTCAGAGTTTATACAGTTCATTACCGCAGCTCTTAAAGTGAGTTTGTATCTTTGTTTTAAAAGTTGTTCAAGTCTATTTTTTTGCTCTATTCTTTTAACATAACCATTCTCTTTTCCCCCGGGGGTTTGAGCTATAGAATGTTTGATCTTTGAATCTATAATATAAAACTGAAGATCCCCAGGAATCTTGATATAACGGTGTCGAAGGCTTTGATAATCAAGAAATAAAAGGCTGTTTTTCCGACCGAACATAATCGTGTACTGATCTAAAATCCCACAAGGAGAGTTCATATATTTATTTTCAGCAAGTTTTGCAATCTGAGTCATTTTTAAGTCTGATAGCTTAAGATTAAAAAGTTCATTAAGACCATACAAAAAACCAAGTTCAATAGAGGCAGAGGAGGATAGACCGGCTCCATCCGGTAGATTGCTGACTATTTTTACCTCAAGTCCACAATCTATAGTTATTCCATCTTCCTTGAGAACCTTAAAGATGCTAATAAAATAGCCATACCAGAATTTTTGAAAGTCTATTATTCCACCTTTTTTCGAGTAGATAGATCTATAAGGTATATCAGGACTTAAACCAAACCTGTCCGAGTAAAGACTGATCGAGTCACCAGCGGTTTTTATCAGGATTATATCATTATAAAGATCTATAGCAGATGCAACAGAAAAAGTCTCTATATAGTCGACATGCTCACCTATCACATTGATCCTTCCAGGGCTTCTTACGCAAATGCTTTCCATCTTTTTAAGTTCTCCCTTAAACAGTCGAAAGTCAGAAAGTAACCTTGACGATGCTGCAGTCAAAAGTTTAAAGTCCAGGAGTAAGATTTTTTACTCCATTTGGGCTGACCTTTACAAGAAAAAGTGGCGAGCCATCTTTCAAAACAGATAGAAACTTACCCATATAATATTTAAAATTTTCATCCAATTTTAAATCTTCACCTTTTGTCAGTTTACAAATTTGCTCATCATCAACTGTTATCATATAATCACCAGAAAAATAGTCAATTGATTCAAAAGCTGGTATTAATCCGAACTTTTCAATACTCGCCATCTGTTGGCCAAACGAAATAGCACTATCAAAGAGGAACTTCGGAATGGAAGGTTTAGAAAATAGAAAGACCAAGTCTTCCTTTTGATAAAGGTAACCTGATCTTGCAATCTTCTCGATATCAAAGTAAGGTTCCCTGGAAAGTAACTTCAAACAATTTTCTGTAGTATGCCAGATGAGGTTATGTTTGAAGTTTTGAGTGAAGTCCAGATTTTCAGCGATATCGTTGATCTTAGTTTTGTTGTTTATTGAGTTACCTGCATCACTGTCTATTTTAATGTCTCTTGAGTCACTTTTATCACTTTCTATATTAATGCTTATCCTTTTTTTCTTATTTTTATTTTTTAGAACAGCGGTAAATGCCCCCGAGCAAGCGTCAATATGAGGCCAGAGGCGTTTGCTCTCTAAAAGTTCGAAACCAAGAGATTCTAAAAGTTCGACATTTTCTTCATTTTCTTCCCTGGAAAAAGTGCATGTTGAATAAACAAAAAAACCATCTTCTTTTAAAAGATCATGGATATTATACAGGATCTTTTTCTGTCTTTTTGAGTTAAATAAAACAGTGGAATATGACCAGTTCTTTATCAAGAGTTTTTTCTTTCTTATAAGTCCTTCACCTGTGCAGGGAAGATCGGCTACAATAATATCAAAAAAATGATCATGCTGATGAAAGAATGAAGAATCTTCACCTGTAACAATTATATTCAAAAGTTTGCTTTTTTTTATATTGCAAAGAAGTGCAGGAATTCTACTCTTTATTATTTCATTTGATACCACAATAGACTGTTTAAAATCATCGGCAACCTGTGTAGTTTTTCCCCCTGGTGATGCTGCATAATCCAGGATATAGCTATAGGATTCTTCATCTTTTTGTCTATCTTTTTTATTCAAGCTTTGAAAACTATTAAATGGTCGTGAATATTGTCCAGAATAGCCTTCTACATATTTTTTGAGAAGTGAAATGGCGAACATGGAGCCTATATCCTGTATATAAAAATCCCCCTTAAGATAATCTAAAGATCTCGAGGGTTTACTATCCTCACTTAAGATTGCTCCCTTTTTCTCCCATTTTACAGTATCTATAACCCTGTATGTGTCCCCTTTAAAACCCACATAAGCCTTATTGGAACTTCTCTCATAAAATCTTATGCTTTTAAGAGGGGGCTTTTCACATGATTCAAAAAACAGGTTTATCTGCTCTTCAGGTAAAACACTTTTTAAATATTCTTCAAAAGTTTTGGTTTTTTTCATTTATCTTTTTATGCTTTTGTGGTAAACTTTTGCAAAATGATTTGTCTTTTCTATATATATAAAGAATTTTTTGTATTGCTTTATGTGATAAATCCTTTTAACCAAATAATTCCTGCCTTAAAATGAGACTGTTGTGTCTAACTTTTTACTCTTTTAAAAAAATTTTCCGTTTTTCTATTTTTTTTAAATTATTCCCATTCTATCGTTGCTGGCGGTTTGCTGGTAACGTCAAGTACGACTCTATTCACTCCATTTACTTCATTAACAATGCGTGAAGAGATCTTTTCAAGTACATTGTATGGGATTTTATACCAATTTGCCGTCATACCATCGACACTTTCAACAGCTCGTATAGCAACAAGTTCACTGTATGTTCTAGTATCACCCATGACACCAACTGTTTTTATTCCAGGTAGAACAGTGAAGTACTGCCAGATCTCGTCAGATAACCCGGCTTTTGATATTTCATCTCGAAGGATAAAATCTGTTTCTCTAAGGATAGCGAGTCTATCTTCTGTGATATGACCAACTATTCTTATTGCAAGCCCCGGACCAGGGAATGGCTGGCGGTTTAGAAGACTGGAAGGCAAACCAAGTTCTTTACCAACTATTCTTACTTCATCTTTAAATAGTAGTTTTAAAGGCTCAACAAGTGAAAATCCAAGTTTATCCGGTAGTCCACCAACATTATGATGACTTTTTATCTTTGCACTTGTTAATGTTCCACTTTCAACAATATCCGGATAGATAGTTCCTTGAATAAGATACTTAACTCCCTTGAGTTTTTTAGCTTCATTTGTAAATGTGTCTATAAAAAGTTTACCGATTATTTTTCTCTTTTCTTCAGGTTCGGTAATATTTTTAAGTTTGTTTAAAAAGAGTTTACTTGCATCGACTGGTATAAATAGCATATCTTTATTATTTGAAAAGGTAGAGATTACTTCCTCCTTTTCACCTTTTCGTAATAAGCCGTGATCAACAAAAATGCATATAAGTTGTTTTCCTATAGCTTTAGCTGCAAGGCGTGCAGCAACTGAAGAATCGACTCCTCCCGACAAAGCACAGATTGCTCTATCATTTTTTATTGTCTCTTTAATGAACTTAACCTGTTCATCGATATATGAGGAGATTATCCAATCTTTTTTACAGTCAGCTATTTTGTATAGAAAATTTGCAATAATATCTGAACCAAAATCTGTATGAAACACTTCTGGATGAAACTGTAATGCATAGATATTTAATTTTCTATTTTCAAAGGAAGATATGGGGCAGTTACTGGTAGAAGAAGTTACCAAAAAACCCTCTGGCAGTTTATCGACAAAGTCAGTATGACTCATCCAGACATTGAAAGATGGGGGGAGATTTTCAAAAAGAGTAGATCTATTTTTTATATTTATAGAAACCTTTCCATATTCTCGAAAATCGGACTTTTTAACCCTGCCACCAAGTGCATTGGCTATAAGCTGGGCACCATAGCAGATACCAAGAATTGGTATTCCGCAAGAAAATATTTTTTCATCAATCGATGGACTGTTTTTTTCATAAACACTTGCTGGTCCTCCAGAAAATATTACTGCCTTTGGTTTTTCATCGATTATTTTATTAATATTGGAAAAATAGGGCACAATTTCTGAAAATATCGATAATTCTCTTATTTTTCTTGCTATGAGTTGGCTGTATTGTCCTCCAAAATCTATTATTATGACCTTTTCTACTTCCATTCTCTTGCCTCTTTATGATAGAATAAATTTATGAATATCACTCCTGAATTAAGATATACAATAGTCGAAGGCCCAAAGTCCTCTAATAAACCTGATAATATGACAGTCGAAAGTCTAAATTAATTTAAGCACAAATCCAGATTTTCCTGTCATTGTAGGATTATATAATATATCAGTAATATCACAAATTTATTGAAAATCAGGATTTATAGAGTAATTTGGGGATTCTTTTGTTATTTGAATATCATGTGGGTGACTTTCTCTAAGTCCAGCCGATGTTTGAACTACAAAAGTAGCTTTTTTTCGTAATTCCTCAATATTTCTTGCTCCGCAGTAGCCCATACCAGATCTTAACCCACCGATGAGTTGATAGATTACATCTGCTGTTTTCCCTTTGTAAGGAACTCTGCCTTCGACACCTTCAGGCACAAGCTTGGTCATGTCATCTTGAAAATATCGATCTTTGCTTCCTTTTTGCATGGCAGCGATTGATCCCATGCCTCTATATACTTTAAACCTTCTACCCTGGTAGATCTCTTCTTCTCCGGGACTTTCTTCACATCCGGCAAATAGAGAGCCTATCATGACACAACTTGCTCCTGCTCCTATGGCTTTGACAATATCACCTGAAAATTTGATCCCACCATCGGCAATTATTGTCTTACCAAGCTTGTCTGCCTGCTCTGCACAATCAAGTATGGCCGTAAATTGGGGAATACCAACGCCTGCAACGATCCTTGTAGTGCAGATAGATCCAGGTCCTATACCAACTTTTACAATATCAGCACCTGCTTTTATAAGATCTCTTGTCCCTTCAGCAGTCGCAACATTACCGCCTATAACGCAAAGGTCAGGGTATCTTTCTTTTATCTGAGAAACAATCTTCAATATCCCTTCAGAATGTCCATGAGCAGAATCAACAACTATTATATCGACCTTTGCATCATGCAATAACTTAAGTCTTTCTTCAAAATCTGAAGAGTTTCCTACAGCTGCCCCCACTAACAGTCGTCCCTGCTTATCTTTAGCTGCGTTAGGATATTTTGAACTTTTCTCAATATCTTTAATCGTTATTAAGCCTTTTAAAACTTGATTTTCATCGACCAGAGGAAGTTTTTCTATCTTATGCTTTCTGAGGATTTCAATAGCCTCCTGGATAGTTGTTCCCACTGGTGCAGTTATAAGATTGTCCTTTGTCATAACATCTTTTATAGGTCTTGCATAGTTTGTTTCAAACCTTATATCGCGATTTGTAATGATACCGACAAGTTTACCATTATCAACAATAGGTATACCAGAAATTTTGTATTTTTTCATAAGGTCCATTGCTTGAGAGATTAAGTTTTGAGGGTAAAGAAAAAAGGGATCGATGATGACACCATGCTCCCATCTTTTAACCTTATCTACTTCTTCTGCCTGCTTTTCACAGGACATATTTTTATGAATGATACCGACCCCACCTTCTCGAGCAACAGCTATAGCCATCCTTGCCTCTGTAACTGTATCCATACCAGCTGATATTAGCGGAATATTAAGTTTTATTTTATCTGTAAGGTCAGTTGATACATCGGTTTCTTTAGGGAGGACTGAAGATCTTTGAGGAATTAAAAGAATATCATCAAATGTGTAGGCTTTTTTAGTTATTTTTTCCATATACTATTTCTCCTGCTTATCTACTACTTTAAAAAATCTTTTTGTTTTTTTGTGTGGATACAATAATCTAAAGTCAGACAAAACAAACCAATAAAAGATAAGAGAAAAAAACGAAGAATTCATTTCAGAATTGTCGTTTATAAAGAAATAAAATATATTGCTTTTATCTACATTCTTTTTTTATTATGTCAATGGGAAAATTCAAAAGAAATAAAAGAGTCGAAATACAATAGTCCAAAGTCCGTGAATAAACCTGATAACACAAAATCACGAAACTCAAGAGCAACAACTCAAAGTCCAAAGAACGATAGGATCCGGATCTGTTTTTTAGGTTAAACGAAAGAAAGAAAATTGAAAAATAATAGAAGAGTATAAAAAAATTAAAATTCTAAATTTTTAGAAATAAAAATGAAATCCTGGAGTACTGAGTTCTAATTGATATGTAAAAGTATCATCAGTCTAATCTGCAATGTTTTATTATCGAAAAAATCCACATCATGGAAGATTATAGATCCTGCAGTAAACATTGGATATAAAAACTCAGGGAAAGTATCCTTATTTCAAAAATACTTCTTTTAAATCAATTTCATTATTGAATATCAAACCATCTCTTATACCAGACCCCCATAATAACTCAAATATACTAAACGAAGATTTTTTATAAGTTATAAAAATATTATTACCTTTAATAATTGCATATATTTCTCATAAGCAGGTTCTATTCTTATTGGTTTAATAGCCATGATAACTTCTCTTTCTTCCATTGCTGGATACCTCCATCAGGATTTCGATTCCTGAGATTTTAACGACATTCGGTGCCTTAATACTGGTGAACTCAATAGTTGCGATATTGATTGGAAATACTTCAGACTTCATAAATCGAAAATGGCAATTTATTTTTAACATTGCATTCGATATAATACCAGCAGTCATTTTCGCATTTGCCAGGAATATTTCTTTATTCATTGTAGGTATAGTTTGCACAATTATAAAAGATGCATTTGCTCCTTCTTCATTCGATTACTTTTAGGTTTTTTGTGAGATATTTAAAAGAAATGGGTTTTTCTGGTGGGAGCTTTCGGTTGTCTTTTAGTGCAATTATTGCTACATTGATGCTGCCTTATCTGACTTTTAAAGGGTAAAAATCACAAATAGAAAATAATAGGGAAAAATGATAATTTTAACTCTCTTCGAGAGCCATCTATGAGTAAATTTTGAACAAACTAAAATTTACCGGGAGAATCATTATTTAATTTTTCTTAGAAAAAGAAAAGAGTTAAGGAAGATAAAGACGAAGATTTAAGATATATTCTTGTATGGAGTTATTGATGTAAAGTTTTTTTTAAAAACTTTTATTTACTTAATTTATCAAAGTTTCATTCAACTTTATAAAGTTTATATAACCCCTGGTTGATTAAAAAGTAAAATAAAAAAGGATTACCAACCGCCACCTCCACCGCCTCCACTTCCACCACCGGAAGAACCTGAAGAGCCGCCATGGGAAGAAGATGAACTTACGCTGCTACTGGATATAGAAGAGTCTAGATACGAAAAAAAGCTTCTTAATTCTGAGTAATTTGCATTTTTACTCGAGTTTATCCAGGAGATATGGTTATCGCTGTAATAATAAGTCTGAGAGTTTGCTGCTGGATGGAAGATATCTGAAAACCAATCTTCCTGTAAATCAAGAGCTAAAGCGTAGGGTAGAAGTTTATCTATTTCAAGCTTTAAGTTTAAATCACTGTTCTGATTTTTGAGATCTTCTGGCATCTGAAGTAGAAATCTTCGAAGTGATTGAATCTCTTCATAAATCCCGATCCCTTCTTTTGTTGGCCTTTTTAAAAGTTTAAAGTATATGCTGTTTATGATGATAAGAAATAACGTCAAAATAAGATTTAAGATCATGGACTTATATTGCAATTTTGAAACAAAGAAGAAAAACACGAATATATCTGAAACAAGAAAGATCGTGCTAAAGGCTGTTAAGATCAATGCATTTGCTATTCCGTGAAATTTAACTGTCTTCCAGGCATCTTTTGTTGCTGAAAGTAAAGCCATTACCCCAATAGTCCAGATTGTTAGCCATATAAGCATAAAACCATACTCAAATCCTGGTACTGTCAGAATAATTGAAATGATAAAAAGAGCTATTGAAGCTATTAATCCTATTATGTAATACTTTGAGTTAGTAACAAAGTAGATATTTTTATAATTATCTGACAGTGATTTCTTCAAAGTACTTATCAATGATTGTACTGTTTTGTAATTTTTTTTACAGAAAGAAAAGGATTTAGAATCATCTGGAAATAAAATCTTAGCCACCTGTTCTTCTTCCAAAGATAAGCTAACTTCATTTCCTGTCTTATCAACTACCACACCTTCATTTGAGATGTTTATTGTGCAATATCCTTTCGATGCCATATTTATAATAGCAGTAGAAAGGCATTGAGTATCAAAACCCATTTTCCATATGTATCGAATTGCAGCAGGCGAAATTCTTTCAAGAATAGCTGTTGATGGAGGAAATTTCATTTTTCGGGGATCTTTTCCGACAATTGTCCAGGTTATAAGATAGTACAAAAGTATAAGTATTGATCCTAAAAAAAGTAATGCTGCGGGTTTGTTTGAGGAGCATATTTCACCAAATTTGCTAAAAAAGTAAAGGATATTCTTTTTGGGAGTTTCTGATTGATTAGAAAAGTAGAAGGGTTTCCATTTTATATATACTGTTAAACCTTCATTTATCTGCATGGGAGCAGTTGTTTCAAGAAGGAGCACAAATGAGTTCTGGTAAGTTTCACTTTTTTGTATGGTCATTTCATAATTTTGTTTGGTCTCACCTTTATATCCTGTATATGCTTCTGTTCTTAAAAATGAAAAATCTGGACTCTGAAGCAGAGTTTTTGGAAAACTAATCTTTGCAGTACATTTCAAGATAGGAAAAGCCCAATCATTGCCAGTTATGTTAAGATAGAGTAATTCACCATCATCTTCCGATTTTATTATTGATTTATAAGTATATGTAAGTTCAAAAGTATGAGTTCCATTTTCCAGTAAATTTTGTGAATCTCCAAGATAAATTCGTAAATTATTACCCTTTTTCTCCTCTTTAGCTATCGCATAAACTCCGTCAAGTTCACCATCAGTTACTTTAAGTCCCAGACTTTTTGGAAAGAATTCCTTTGAATTTTCAAAAAGTGGTAAATCGCGATATATTCCATGCTGTATAACCTGGTTTAAACAGTTAACAACTATCGTTTCATGGATTTCCACTTCTCCATTTTCTAAAATTAAAATATCTGAGTTGAACAATACTATTTGTTCTTCCTTCACCTGCAAAGAAGTTGCTGATACTGTGAATACTAAAGGTAATAATATAAAGAGAAAAAATATTAGTAGTTTTGTTTTCTTCATTTTCTTATTATTTTACTCTTTTTAATTTTCAATAATTATATTGCATCTAATTTTAAAATCAATTACAGATGAATATCTGCTTTGTAAAAATCAAAAATATTGAAGAATAATAGAAATCTGTAAAATAAATAGAAGAACACACAAATTTTAAACCTTTAATCACTCTTATACAAAGAGATTCAACGAACTTGAGGAAGCGGCTTCCATATAGGTAGCAACTCCACCTATTTCAACTCCATCCATAAGTTCTTCCTTTTTAACACCCATAATATCCATAGACATCTGACAAGCAACAAATCGAACATTAGCCTCTCTTGCTT
>JAAYUW010000078.1 GCA_012517545.1 Exilispira sp. | reverse complement strand
TTAAAAAAAAACTTTATTAAAATTTGTAATTAAATAGTTATTTTTCACAATTTATTCACAGTTAGTAAAATGAAAAATATATCAAAAATAAAAGTTAATTATTTTATACATTGTCAATAAAGGTTTCCAGCAGGTTTAAAAAGTAAAAATTGCAAAATTTTAAGTTTTTCAGGTAACAACATTTTTTATTCACAGGCTATTCACAGATTATTAAATAGAATTATTTTTAATCCGATTATATTGAACCATATCTTCAACCGTTAGATCAAGGATTTTCAGCACTTTTTATCCATATCAAGTATTATTTATATGTTTATTATCTTAAAAACTATAAACTAAAGCTATTAGTTTTTTTTACATAATGCTTATTTATATGTCAATTATTTTATTCCATGGTTTAAAGTTTTAAAGAGGTTTTTAATATCACATTTTACTTTTTTTTCAGATTATATCCAATTTTGATTGAAAACTTTCAAAATAGAATATTATTTCAAACTAAATACTACGGTTATTTACATAGTTATTTACATATTGTAAGTTATATATTGATAATTATTAACTACAGTTTGAGGTTTTTCAAAGTTTCCGGGTCAAGTCCAAGCATTTCAGGATTAATTTTTCCACCTTTTGTTTTTTGTATCATCTTTTTCATATTATCATAATCTTTCATAAGCTGCAAAACATCTATAAGTTTAGTTCCCGAACCTTTTGCTATTCTTTTTCTTCTTGAGGCATTGTTAATAAGTAGAGGATTATTTCTCTCTTTTTTTGTCATGGATTGAATTATGACCTTATAATTTGCAAACCTTTTAACCTGCATTGCAACTTTATTCTGATTTATCTTTTGACCAGCTGGTATCATCTGCAAAACCGAATCGAATCCTCCCATTTTTGAAATAGCTTCAATCTGTGTAAGCATATCATTAAAATCAAACTTGCTTTTTTCCAATCTTTCTGCGAGTTTCTCAGCCTCCTCTTCGGAAAACTGCTTCTGTGCTTTCTCTACTAAACTTAAAATATCACCCATACCTATCATTCTTTGTGCGATGCGGTCCGGGTAAAAATAATCGATAGCGTCAAGTTGTTCTCCTGAGGTCGAAAAGATTATTGGAACATTTGCTATATGCTTAACAGAAAGAGCGGCTCCACCTTTTGTGTCAGAATCAAACTTTGTTAATATAACACCTGAAAGCTTAATATACTTTGTAAATTCCCTGGCAACTTCTGCAGCAACCTGCCCCATCATGGAATCAACAACCAGAAGACTCTCATCTGGTCTGGAAACATTTGCGATCAATTTTAACTCATCCATCAGTTCCTTTTCGACCTGTAATCTTCCTGCAGTATCTATTATAACAAGATCCAGACCTTTAGAGTCAGCATAGTTTAAAGCCTCTTTAACTATTTTATCCGCTGGTTTTTTTGACTGAGTAAAAACCTCAACACCTATCTGAGCTCCAAGTATTTGAAGCTGCTCTATAGCAGCTGGTCGATATATATCAGCTGCTACGAGCAAAGGAAATTTCTGCCCTTTATAAAACTTTGCTAACTTAGCTGCTGTCGTCGTTTTTCCTGAACCCTGTAACCCGGCTAAAAGAATGACAGATCTATTTCCCTTTGATTTTATTTTAAGCTCTTTTTTCCCTTCACCAAGAAAATAAACAAGTTCATCAAAAACAATTTTGATAAATTTTTCTCTTGCTGATACACCTTTTGTTATCTGCTGTCCTATTGCCTTTTTTTCAACATTCTGCAGGAAAATATCTACAACTTCATAATTTACATCTGCTTCTATGAGTATTTTTTTAAGCTCAGGTAAAACTTCTTTGATATTTGATTCAGTTATAAGCCCTTTTTTAAATACCTCTGAAAGAATTTTATCAAACCCTTTAGCAATAGATTCAAGCATGTAGTTCTCCTATTTATCGAATTTGTTTTTTTAAAAAATTTTAAGATTACATGTCGGTCTTTTTCTTTATCTGCACTTTTTTTATCTATTTTTTTTCTTTTTCCAGACTTTCGGCTTTTGACTGTTACAAAAGCGAAGAGCGATAAAATATCTAAAAAAATATTAAATAAAAGACTAATAGATATTTATAAAATTTACCTCACATAACTATTTGATAAGATCATTAAAAAATTAAAAATAAAAGCAGTCAAATAAAAAAGAAAATGAAACTTGAATAAAAAAATAAGTATGGAAAACTCGATTCATTCAATGAAAATCTATAAAATTAGTTTCAATAAGTTTTTTTAAATCCATGGCATTTTTATAAAATTCAAAGTCAGAACTTGTTATCTTGCATAGGTAATAGTAGGAGTTATTGTAATCATTGCGCCCAGCATAGTATGCTATAGCAAGGTAGTATGAAAAATAATCTAAAAATATAGATTTTGAAAAAATTTCATATCTTGATAGCAAAAGAGTTATAATATATTCATATTTTTTTTCATCAAAATATATTGAGGATAGCAGAAAATATGCGTTGTCATATAGAGAATCTTCCTTATTAAGCTGGTATATTAAAAATAGAAGATTATCCTTTGCAAGATCATTATTGCCAAGAGCAAGTTGCGTCTTGGCCATATAATAGTATGAATAATACTTAATCTCTTTATTATCTGAAGATTTCGATATCGCAAAATATGTAGATGCAACAGGATACTGCTGTTTATTGAAATAACATATACCAAGATAATAACAAACCCTTTGCTCACCTAATCTGGCATAAGACTCTGAATCAAGTTCTTTTCCCTTGATAAAATAAGTTATTGCATCATCGTACATACCATTTGCAAAAAGATAAAAAGCGATATCAAAATATGATGGTTCAACTGTTGTTTCTGTTTGATTTGTATAGTTTGTTGAAAAACCAGCTGGAAAATTAAGATTTTCAGAAATGGTTATATTAAATGATCTCGTTCCTTTCTTTAAAAGATTATAAAATACAAGTTTAGTCTGCCCGGTTTTTTTTGGTTTAAAATGAAAAATAACAGTGTCAGAGCTAATATCTTTAGAGACAAGCAACAAAAAATCTTTATCAAGACTCTGAATAATCCAGGAATTTGTTTCAAACTCTAAAGTAAATATTGAGGAAAGAGAAACGGTTTTTTCAATAATACTGGATGAATTCTGGTTTGATATAAAAAAAATGGATACAATAAAAATAACAAAGATAATTTTGATATTTTTTTTCATAAAATTTAATTTGTAAAAACCAAAAACGAAAGAATAGAAAAATGCTATGAATAACCTTAGAGATTATAGCATGCAATTTTAAAAAAGTAAAAGAGAATCAGAAGAGCTTTTAATTAAATTATTTTATGAAAAATAAAATCTGGAAAATAATATTAAAACATTTATGATATTTATTAAATAATGAATTGAGACATTTAGAATAATTGAATTCTTTTTAATTCTTAATAAAGTAAACAAAATCCCTATAATAAAAACATATATCAGATATATAAAATCAAATTTTATTATAAATGCGAATATTGAAAAGTGAGCAATAACCCAATAAATTATAGAAATAATAAATGATGTTTTTTCTGAATAATTCATCCTTAAAGAATCAATTAAAATAAACCTGCAAAAAACCTCTTCATTAAGAGTTGCAAAAAATGTATACAAAAAATAGACAATTATAAAATAAATGTAATAAAAAAATTTTTTACTTTTTAACATATCTATGTAATAATTAGGCAGAATTAAATTTGTTTTTTCAATATTTAAAGGACTAAAATACTCTACATAATAAAATAATATAATAGTAAAGGCAATAATACTTAATATTACAAATAAGCTAATTTTTGGTTTATATTCGAAATTACTTTTATTCACAAGTTTTTTTATAGAAAATACGAGTTTCATCAGCAATATAAGACTTATTATTACTTCAATCTGAACTATCCAGAACTCTGGGGAATTTAATAAATAGGAAAAAGACTCAAAAATTTGGTAATATTCTACCTTCCCATAGCAACTTTTAAGTTCTTTAGAAATAAAATTTTCCAATAAATTTGATTGGTAAATTATTAAAGGAGCATGCGAACAACTTATAAAAAAGAAAATATAATATAATAAATCTTTTATTCCAATATTTTGTTTATTAAATTTTCTATTTTCAAATTTAGAAATATAAATTCCAGATGAAATAATATAATCTAATAAAACTGTAACAATTAAAAAAATATTTGAATAATCCAAAAAGGAAATAATTCCTTCACCATTAGAATATTTTATGAAAAAAATATAGAAAATTATTAATATACTAAAAAATAGTAGATAATTAAAAAAATAGTTTTTTTTATTAAATTTAATAACTAATGTTAACAATACTGGAATAATAAATAAAAAATAAGATATTGAAAGCATTTCATAACCTTTTTATATTTTAAATCTGAAGAGAAATTTTCTTCTCTTCAGCAAGTATTTAATTATAAAAGACCTTTGTTATAAGCCTGGATAATTTTAAATATTGAATAAGTAGCTCCAAGAGCAGATATTATTTTCCCCAATGGATCTTTTACTACAATTAAAGCTCCTGTAAATATAAGCGTTACTCCTGCCTGTTCAATTAATTCCATTGCAGCATCGCTCATACACTGAGCAAAAGCTGTTATACTTGTTCCTGCATTTTTATAACCAGCCATATTTTCAAGGTTTGTTAGTGCAATTAAAGCCTTTTCAAGGCGGTTTACGCTCTCCTGCATCTATTTGTTAGATAGTTTTTTTAAATTTATGCCTTATTTCAAGAGCGCTATAAATTTGTTAAATATACTTTTTTATTTATCAAAGATCCTTAGATTATTTAAAAAAATCATCTATCTTTTTTTCATAAACTGTAAGAGTGTAAATATATTTTGTATAATCAGCAAATTGTCTGAATCGCATAAATTCTGAAAAATTTGATTCCTGAATAAATGGTTTTATATCATAACCCGGGCTTGATTCAAAATTTAAATCAGCAGTCAAATCAAAATGTGGAGTCAAAAGTTCTAAGTGTGTTTCAGTTTTTGTTTTCATCTGCTCTTCAGCATGTTGTTTAGCTTTTTGCCTATTTGAAACTATCAAAAAGGTGGAGAGTGCTACGACTATAATAAGAAAAATGGCTATTAAAACAGTAATAACTGCTATTTTCTCATCAGGAAAAATAAATTTTAAAAATTTTTCTATCTTCTTTTGCATAATTTTTGTCCTATTTCGTTAATGATGAATAATATCATTTCCATTTTTTTGCAATTATAAAACTTTTTTCTCTTTTTTGATATCTATGTAAACTCTTAGTTCGTCAACTTTTTTTCGGACTTTAAACTTTCGACTTGTAACTGTTGTACTTTCGACTGTATTAATAAAAGTCTTTTCCCCAGACTTTAGACTTTCGATTTGTGATTTGAGACTGCTTTACTTTGAACTATCGACTATTATATCTTCAAGTTTAACAGATAAAATTTTAGAGATACCATCCTTTTCCATTGTTACACCGTATAAAATATCAGCTATCTCAAGTGTCAGTTTATTGTGTGAGATGATAAAAAATTGTGTATCTTTTGCGAATCTCAAAATAAGTCTTTTTAAAAGATTAATATTATTTTCATCAAAAGGAGCATCAACTTCATCAAGTATGCAAAAACAGGAAGGTTTGTATAAAAAAAATGCAAATAAAAGTGCAAGAGCAGAAAGAGCCGTTTCTCCTCCACTTAACAAAGATATGTTCGTAATATTTTTTCCTGGTGGCTGGATAACTATCTCTATACCTGTATTCATAAAGTCATCTGGTTTTGTAAGAACCATCTGTGCATTACCGCCTCTAAAAACCTCTTTAAAGATATTTGAAAAGTTTTCATTTATTGTATTAAAAGCTTCTAGAAATTTTGAATTAAGATTTTTATCGAGTGTTTCTATCAAAATATTTAACTTTTCCTTTGAGTTTAAGATATCTTCCCTTTGTTTATTTATGAAATCAAGTCTTTTTTTAGCCTCTTCATACTCTGTAATAGCAAGAAAATTTGTTTGCCCAATCTCGTCGATGCTTTTCCTGGCATTTATAATGTTATTTCTAAGCTCTGACTCCTTCAAGCCATCATATTTTCTATCTTCTATCATCTGTTCGTTTAAGACTATCCTGTAAGATTCAAAGAAAAGATTCCGAATTGTATCAAGTTCAGTTTCGATCTTTGCTCTTGAAATCGAATAATTTTCCTTTAATTTAACAACCTCATATTTTTTCCTTATTAACATCTCATTTTGATTTGCAAGATCATCTAATTTTTTATATATATTTTTAATCTCTTCATCAATTTTATTTATCTCTAAAGCTTGTTCTTTCTTTGTTTTAAATAAGCTATCTCTCTTTTCCATAAGAGATAATGCATCCTGTTTTATCTTTTCCATGGCACTGTTATTTAACTTTATCTCTTCTTCTTTTTGTTTAATATTGAAAGCTACCTCGACCTTTTCATTTTCATATCTTTTCTTATTTTGCCGGGCATTTTTTATGTTTTCTTCCAGAGCTGAAATCTTTCTCTGAAGTTCAATCTTCTTTTTCAGAATTGTTTGCTGAGTTTGATTAATAGAATCCAGGAATTTTTGCAAGCCTTCCTTGTTCTCTTTTTTTGTGTCAAGCTGCTCATTTATTAGTTCTATGGCATTTTGATACTGTTGATACCTTGAAAACAAGGTGTCTTTACCAAATAGAAGATCTTCAAACTCTTTATACTTTATATTTAATAAGCCAAGGGTCTGTTCAAACTCTTTGAGGTCTTCAAAGAAACCTATTATCTCTTCTCTTTGAACGGTAAGGTTTTTTTTAATACTTTCTATATCCTGGGATTCTATATATTTCAAAAAATCGTCAATTCTATTTATTATGCCGGATAATTTTGTTTTATCCTGTAGTAATATATTTTGAGTTTGATTAAGATTAGCCGAGATCTCACCAATTCTAAATTTAATATTATATAAGCTTGAAAAAAGAGATTGAAGTTCATCTGCAACAAACTTTTCCTGTTTCTTATAATTATCCTTTAATTCAAAAGATAGTTTATCTATCTCGGAATTTAACTTCTTTATTTTATCCTGATATTCTGAAAGTTGTATATTAATATCCGATAATTTAAGTTCAAGTTCATCATTCTGCGATATGAGCTGTTCATACTCTGTTTGAAGTTCCTCCAAAGAAAAGCTTAAAAATTCATCAAGCTTCTGCAATCTATTTTGGAAAAAATTAAGATCGGAGTCTTTCTTTTTTTGCTCTTCGGTTAACTCTTCATATCTTTTCTGAGATAAAGCAATAGTTTGCTCAATAATGGATATTTCGGAATCAATTTTGTATATATTTTCTTTCTTTTCATCAATTTTAGCCTGTAGTTCCTTTATTTCATTTTGATATTGTCTATTTTCTTCATCTAACTGTTTTGATTGATTCTCAAGGTCTGAATATATAGTATTACTTTCGTTAAAATCAGTTTCAAGTTTGCTTAAATTTTGAAGTAATTTTTTATATTTAAGTATATGGAGGGCTTGCTCGGAAAATTCGAGGATATTGGCTGAATTCTTGTACTCACTTGCTTTTTTAGCCTGAACTTCAAGTCTTTTTGCTTCTTCTTCGATTTCGATGGCCAGTAGAGAGATCGATTTAAGATTTTCTTCTACCTTTTGAAGTTCATTTATGGCTTTTGTTCTGTCCTGTTTGATCTGCTTTAATCCAGCAGCAGTTTCTATCATTTCGACTCTTTCTTCCGGTCTCATAGAGATAAGTTTAGATACAGAACCCTGAGCAATTATTGAATAATCTAAAGAAGCAATTGAATATTTATTTAAAATATCCTGAATATCTTTCGGACGGCATTCAGTTTTATTTATATAATAGACAACCTCACCTGAAGGATACATTCTTTTTTTTATGGAGAATTCTTCCTTTTCAATAAAATTTTCTTCTGCTTTATCATAAACACCAAAAAAAACCTCAACTTCTGCAAATCCTGCAGCAGGCTTATAATCATTCCCTTTAAATATAAGATCCTGCTTTTCGTTAGCTCTAAGATTTCTTAGCCCATAATTTTGAAAAACCCAGTTTATTGCATCAACAATATTTGACTTTCCACAACCATTTGGGCCTACAATAGCTGTAATATTATGTTCAAATATGAACTCACTCTTATCTGCAAAAGATTTAAATCCATATATATATAACTTTTTCAATCTTATCATTAAAAATAACTCCCCATCCAATAAATAAAAAATTCTTCCATACTTAAATATTCTACCATCCTTTTCAATCTAATTTTAGACTTTTTACCTGAGTTTATAAAGAAAAGTAAAGAGGTCAAACTACCTTTACTTGTAACAGATAAAAAGATACAGATGCATTTTTAAAAAAAATATACAATCATTATAATTATTAAAAAATCAACCATACAAAATTAGGTTCATCAGACAAATAGTTTTTATCACTCTTCGTTACTTTGTATAGCTAAGCTATGCAAATAAAAACTGCGAAGAGCCTATTTTCGCTCTTCGCAGGCAAGGAATTGTTCAAAAAATCTGAAATGAGCCATAAATAAATAAAAATAAATATTAATCAGATAATTCAGCGAAGAGCTCAATTAATTATCATTGCCTGATGAACAAAAGTATATAAACTAAGTTAAATGACTTTTACTTAAAAAAGTGCTCATTAACCGGAAGAATCCAGAATCACAATTAAAAGTAACTTTCCCAGGTATCATCGTATTCATAACCAGCAAGAAAAATTGAAACTATAGAGAATGAATAACTTAAAACAAAGTTATACTTTGTTTGATCTGAAGATAAAACAAAAGATCCCACAATACTAAACCTGATAATCATATCGTGAAGTTGCCGTTGTAGTGTAAAAGAGATAGACTGAAGATCAAAATATGACTTCAATCTGGCATCTATATCAAAAAAATTAAATGAATCCATAAGGTCCAGAAATGCTTCGGAAAAGTCGTTATACCTGTAAATATATAAATTTTGAGAATTTATCTGCATATTGAAAATAAATTTATCTTCAAGCATAATATTTAAACCAAAGTTATTCTGAAAGGTGGAATTAAAAAAATTCACATTATCAAGAGAGATACTAACCCTGTTGTAAAGATTGAGTATAAAAGAGAATATTGTCAGTTTCGGCAAAGAAACTGTGGAACTCAAATAGTACGAATTAAACACTCCTGTGTTAATGTTATATACAGAATTCATGTTTATACTGAAGTATGTTGAACTATAACTTATTGTTGATCTTATTGTTTCAAGATTTTCTTCATTTAACTCCCAGAGCTGTTGAACTGTTGAATCCAGAAAATTATACTTAGTAGAAACAGTCAAACTTAAAGATGAAAAAGGTAAAAAAGAAAGAGATAGATTTGCATAGTTTGAAAGCCATCCAAAATCAAGAGGCTCTATTATAGAATTTCTATAACTTTGATAGATTCCTAAAGAAAGTTTGAAATATTTCAGATTAAAAGACATTGTATTTGAAATACTACTGGAAAAAAACATCTCCTGATTAGTTGAGGTAATATTATCTGTATTAGTATAGGTAAATGAATTTGATGATGAAAATGAATAACTAAAAGGATAAAGATTTATGCTTAATACCGGAGAAATAGTTGATAATAAATAAAAAACATTCTTATTTACTTCAGAAGTAGTCTTATAATACGAGTTATATGATGAAGCAGAACTTTGAGAAAGTGAAAAGCTAATCCATTTTTCTGAGAATGATAAAATATTTCCTGATAAAGAAAAAGAGTACCACTTGAGTGAACTCAAGTAATAGTAATAGTATTTTGGCGAATATAAATAAGTTACATCAATATCATCAGAGTTTGTATATGCAAAATTCAGTGAAGATGAGATATTAAAAGACTGTCTGAATAGACTAAAATTTGCATTAAAAGATTCCTGGAAGCTAGATAGAACTGAAGGGTATATATTTGGCCAATAGAAAGATGTAAATTGATCTATCTTAAATCTTAAAAATCTTTCCCTTTCAAAATAATCATATTTAAAATATGGGTCTGTGTAATAGGCAAATGAGAATGTAGAATTTATTAGATTAAAAAATTTGTATGTAAAAGTTCCCTCCAGCCCAGCTCTAAAGTTAACATTATCAAGAGTAAATTCTGAGTTTGTTGGTATTATACTCCATATATCGTAAGTGCCATCATAAAAAAGATCTGTACTTATCGCTGCTCCACAACTTATACTTAAATTTAAATTACTATCGTTATTGATTAAATCAAAATTAAATCCTGAAAATATACCAAGTCTTTGATAGATATCGATAAAAAAATCATAGTTTTTGCCTGAAATCGTATTAAATATCATGAAGCCTTCACGTTTGCCATAATCTAAACCAAATAAAAAAGGAAGTTGATATCCTTTTTCATAAGAGATATAAAGAGGAAAATAAGCAACTGAAGTTTCTCCTATAACAAACTCTATATTATAAAAGTAAATTATTGACTCTGAATAAAGAACTTTTCTAACATTTAGATAGTAGTGAGGATCTACTTCATTACACATGGTGACCCTGGCAAAATCGGTTGTAAAAATTTCATTTGCTGCTATATAACCAAGTTCTGAATATATGATATAACCACTTACCGTAAGTGTAATGTTTTTGAGGGTACCATTCATTTTCTTTATAGAGTATTCAAGACTATCACATGTCGCGACCATCGAATCAGATTTAAAATATGCATTTCCATAACCATAAAAAACTTCTTCATCAACATAATAGATTATCCTATCTGCTTTAAATATATAACTACCCAGGATGATAAAGTTATTTCCTCTAAGTTCAATAATCTTTCCATCATCTGTTATATTAACTATATCAGAGCTTTTTATAAAGATAGTCTGACCTGAATTTTGTGGTACCTGTTCCTTAAATCCAAAATACTCATAAAGAAGTTTTCTTATATTTTCGATGGAACTTTGATCCTCAACTTTTATATTTAAAGATTGAGCCATCTTCATAAGTTCCTCGTAAGAAGAATATGTAATTAGCAATGCCAGTTCATCTGAAGATAGATAAAGATAGATAGAGTCTGAAACTGTAGTTGTGACTTCAGAATTAGTAGAATCCTGTTTCGCAAATATATCTGTGCTAAAACCAACTATCAAAACAAACAAAAGCACAAATATATTGAAAAATGATATGAGTTTCGCTGAAATTTTCATCTATAAATTTTTTCAATATTCTTAATCTTAATTTCCCAATCTATAATAAATTATAGTAATTTTAAAGATATTTCATCTCATATAAATTAAACTTTCGACTATTTTAAAAAGTAAAGGGCGTATAAATAGAAAAAAATAAAGCACTAATTTACCGAATAAACCTGAAAAGATACAACAAAGCTTGTATTATCAACAAAAATCCGCAGATATCAAAAATACTTCGATTTTACAAAACCCAGAATAACATTTATTTTATAAAAATAAAGCAATAAGAATAGAAATAGTGGAAATAACAATGGATACTATCGATAAAATATTTGAGGTATTGTCATCTTCCAGAGCCTTAACTCTGGCTTCAAGAGACTTGTACTGTTGTTCAAAAGAGATAAGTTCATTTCTAAACTCGTTAACAAGATCCTTTATGAGTTGTAATTCTTCCTTCGAAATATTTACCTTTGAAAGTATATCGTTAACCATCTGATCAAAGCTTTGTGAACTATTCTCCGAATTAGTCGAATTATCATTTGACTTTTGAACATAATTTTTATTTTCATCTATTTGATTCTGTAGATATATGAGCATTTTATAAACAATAAGAGCAATTTCATATCTTGTCATAGGTTGATTACCCTTATAAGTTCCATCAGGATAGCCAGTAATCAAACCAAGCTGGTACAATTTTAACAAAGCTTCGTATGCCCAATGATTTGGAGGAACATCTGTGAAAAATTTAACCGGGATTGTTGGTGCGTTCTGAGCAAAACATACAGTATCATTTGTTATCAGGAAAATAATTGAAAAAAAGATCAAAAAAAGTGATAAAATAATTCGGTTTCTCATTTTTCCCTCACAATATTTTTTATATAAAATAATCCTGGACAATTGCAATGTTAAATTGTAATAAATAGTTTTTGATAATAATTTCATAATTCTACAAATTTTCAAAATTAAAATTGAGCATCTTGCCTTTATAGCTAGTTCTGCAATTCTTTAAGTAAATATTGCTGAGTATATGATTTATTGCATTTTAAAAATTCATCATAAAAACCCTGAAATACAACTTCACCTCCACTATCACCTCCATCCGGGCCTAAATCTATTATATAATCTGCAGCCTTTATAAGATCCAGATTATGCTCTATTACGACTACAGTATTACCATTATCTACAAGCTTTTGAAGCACATAGAGAAGTTTTGCAATATCATCAAAATGAAGCCCGGTAGTCGGTTCATCAAGAAAATAAATGTTCCCAAAATTCTTATTTACAGATCTTCCAAGCTCTCTTGTAAGTTTCAATCTTTGTGCTTCTCCTCCAGATAGGGTAGGTGCCGGTTGCCCAAGCTTCAGGTATCCAAGTCCTACTTCAATAAGCAACTTGAGTTTTGACTCTATCGAAGGAATTTTCTCAAAAAATGTATACGCTTCATCTATCGAAAGATCAAGTATATCTGCAATATTTTTTCCCTTGTAGTAAATCTCAAGCGTCTGTGAGTTAAATCTCTTTCCTTTGCAGACTTCGCAGGTAACATTCACATCCGGTAAAAAATGCATCTTTATCGTTGTTTGCCCCTCACCCTGACAGTGTTCACATCTTCCGCCTTTCACATTGAACGAAAATCTTCCCGGGTTATATCCTCTTGCCTTTGACTCTGGTAAAGAGGAAAATAAACTTCTAATATTATCAAATACCTTGATGTAAGTTGCAGGATTTGACCTCGGTGTCCTGCCGATAGGTGATTGATCTATATGGTATACACCAGATAGGAAATTTACTCCTTCAATCTCACCGTAAAATCTGGAAAGATCCGGATTCTTCTTTTTAAATGAATGTTCATAATATAAGGCATGAAAAAGTAAATCTATAAAACATGTCGATTTACCGGACCCTGAAACTCCTGTAACAACAGAAAATGTCTTCAAAGGTATATTTATATCTATATTTTTCAGATTATGCAGTGTTGCACCCTTAAGTTTTAGATATTTTTCGCCATATTTTCTTCTCTCTTTGCGAACAGGGATCACCTTTTCGCCTCTCAAATATTTACCTGTAAGAGTATCTGACT
>JAAYUW010000077.1 GCA_012517545.1 Exilispira sp. | reverse complement strand
TATGTTATTGGTCAGGATGAGGCTAAAATAGCACTATCTGTTGCCGTATATAACCACTATAAGAGAATATTTACCAAAAAATCAGGCGAAAGCGAAGAAGATGTTGAACTTGAAAAATCCAACATACTTCTTATAGGACCAACAGGAAGCGGGAAAACGCTTCTTGCTCAATCTCTGGCAAAATTTTTACAGGTTCCCTTTGCAATCGCTGATGCAACTACACTCACAGAGGCTGGTTATGTTGGTGAAGATGTTGAAAATATCTTGCTTAGATTGATACAAAATGCCAATGGAGATATTAAGGCTGCACAGCAGGGTATAATTTACATAGATGAGATAGATAAAATCTCGAGAAAAAGCGAAAATCCCTCTATAACAAGGGATGTTTCAGGTGAAGGAGTTCAACAGGCTCTATTAAAAATTGTTGAAGGCACAATAGCAAATGTACCTCCCGGTGGTGGAAGAAAGCATCCATATCAAGAGTTTATTCAAATAGATACAAAAGATATACTCTTTATATGTGGAGGCGCTTTTATTGGAATAGACAAGATTATATCTCGAAGAATAAAAAAAACACCTATTGGATTCAATAGAGAATATGTTAATGCAACTGAAACGGAGCTTGAATCGCACGTTGAAAGTGAAGATCTTATCAAGTATGGTATAATTCCCGAACTTGTTGGTAGGTTGCCTGTTGTTGTTCCTTTACAGGAATTGCAAAAGTCAGATCTTGTCAGGATACTTACTGAACCGAAAAATGCCATAATAAGGCAATATCAGCATCTTGTAAATCTTGAAGGTAAAAATCTTATATTTGAAGATGATGCTCTCGATGCCATAGCACAGCTGGCTTTAGATAAAAAGCTTGGGGCAAGAGGGCTAAGATCTATTATAGAAAGAAAGTTACTTAAACTTTTATATGATCTTCCATCTTTTAAAGATGTCTCAAATGTTATTATTACCAGAGATTTTATACTAAATGATACAAAGCCGATATTTGAGTATAATAAAAAAGCATCTTCTTCGAGTTAAAGGATCTAAAGTGATAAAGGATGAAAAGGTTGTTGTCACGGTTGAAGAGATCCCGGAAGATCTTAAATCATGTCTTTTACAAAAATATGAGTTGATAGATTTATCCGGGTATTTGAAAGATTATAAGAGAATCAACAATTATGAAAGAAATGATAGAGATAGATGGAATAGTATACTTAAGGAATTACCGGAATTCAAAAAACCTTCTGTTGTTATATTTAGAACCTATTTGATACTTGATAGCTATCTTCTCTCACTTTTCCCGGATAAAATACTATATCTAAGAGCTGGCTCTGGCTACGATAACATAGATATCGATTATGCATTTTCGCATGGTAGTTTTATAGAAAATACACCTGCTGCAAACACAAATGCTGCGGTAGAACATTCTATCGCCTTATTGTTTGGATCACTCAAAAAGATAAATGTCTTTAACAGCTCTATAAAAGCTGGCCTATGGCGAGACAATATCTCACTCAACAGAGAAATATCAGGTAAAAACATCTTAATAATAGGTTTTGGTAATATAGGTTCAGAGGTTGCCTCTGTAGTGAAAAGCCTGGGGGGGAATGTTTTTGTCTACGATCCGTACAAATCTATGGCTGGTAGTTTGGATAAATTTGCCTCTGCTTTAAACACCTTCCAGGAAAAAAACGAAAAAGAGCCTTCTGTGGACTCAGATCCAGACAAAGATTGGCAGTACTGGAAGGAAAAACTTTATGAGTTAACAGGAAAAGCTGATATAATCTCATTTCATCTAACATTGCATGATAAAACTTATAAAATGATAAATAAAGAGTTTTTATCCAGCTGTAAGAAAGATCTGATACTTATAAACAGCGCTCGTGGAGAGATCTTTGAAGAAGATGATGTTTATGACTTTTTCAGTATCAATAAAAATGCTTTTCTTGCATCCGATGTTTTTCCTTTTGAACCATATGTCGAGGGAAGTAAGTTGCTAAAACTTGAAAATGCTATCTTTTCACCTCATGTAGGGGCATATACTTACGAAGCAAGGGAAAGATTGACTGAAGAGGTGATTCGATCTATTGATGCTTACTTTAAAGATGGAACGATCTTAAACCCGGTGGATAAAAGATTCAGATTTTCTCCATATTTTCAAAATTAAAGATTTTAATATTATCAAAATGAAATAGTTAAGGCCAAGCTAACAGGTTCCTTTTCAGAAAGTTAACTCTGCAAATACAAATATCGGTGTTAGATCAATGAACAGCAACCTTCTTTACTCTCTATAAAATTATCATCTTTACTAAAATCACCTTGATATAATTTTTTTATTTGGACTACAAAATCCTTCGATGGATTGACAATAGCATCAACAGAGAGATCAAAACAGGCAAAGTCCAGTTCTACCCTTGATTTTCCAAATGGACGCATACATCCTATATATATTTTTTTACCCGGCAGAGTTGACTTTGCATAATTTATTATCTCTGATAACCGCTTAATTTCTACGTTTTTAGCCTTAGCATAAAAAGTACCCTTTGTCGGGATAAGGAAGTTAAAAACAACTTTATCAATGTTCAATTTACTGATAAAATCAATGGCTTTTTCCTCATAAGAATCCATACCATTTAAAATTCCAATTGTTATATGTGGAACAATTTTTGGAATTTTATCACTTAAAAGTGGATTTTTGGATTTAGCATTATTTAAAAATTCATCTATCTTGAGAATATTATCTTTCAAGTTCGAAATATCGACATCAAGGTTATAGACCTCTCTTAATATTATCTGATCTCCTACTATGTCTATAGAAATGCTATCGAAAAATGTGAGATAATGAAAGTGTTGGGTTGGTAAAAAGCCTGTGTGGACATTTAAAAGATATCCATTATTTTTTATCTTTTCAATATTTTTCATCTGCTTATAAAAAGGAACACTTCCATCTTTTAAACTGCCTCCAGAAATGAGAACAGTACTCTTTTTCTTTACCTTAAGGGTTTCGATGAGTCGCTCATCATCAATATCATACATGGATTTCAGATATTTCTTGTTGCAATGTTTACAGTTAAGTTCGCAGTAATCTTTTGTAGTAGAAACTGAAAGAACAGGATCTGTATAGATAAGTTTAAAATTTTTATTCATCTTTTGCTCTTTATTTGTGTGAATATTCTGGCTTTATACTCTTAATCAGATTATCAGGCTAAGATGCACGGGGGGGGGGGGAAATGCTGGGTGAGAAATTGTGTGAGGCTTTTTATTAATTTATTATATTTTGGCAGTATGTAAAACTTTTTATAACCCTACATTTTTTAGATTGCTTTTATTATTATTACTTTTCTTATTTTTCTCTGTCTTTTAACTGGATTAATCTTTTCATAGATTTTAGACTTTCGATTTTACTCCAATTTTGAATTTTTTATTTAAAGACCCTACTTTTATGCAAAAAAGGTGAATTTTTACATTTTTTTCAAATAAACTAATGCACCCATTAGACGAAAACTGCTTGCTATATAAAACATTACAACGCATCATTTAGTCATAAAAAGCACAAATTAAATTGAAGTTATAAAAACTTTCAATTTTTCTTAAAATTATAGTTGAAAAATTTATTAAAAATGTGAATTTTTATATGTTATGGAAATAACTTTAATAAGATATGGAGAATTAGCTTTAAAGAAAGGGAATCGAAAATATTTCGAAAAAGTTCTCGTCCAGAATATAAAGGCAAAATTACCAAAAGCCAACATACAAAGGCAAACTGGAAGGATCTTTTGCGAAGTCGATTTACCAAAAGAAGAAATAATAGCAATCCTCTCGAAAATACCCGGCATAACCTCCTTTTCTTTTGCGACAAGAGTTGAAAGAGATTTTACAGCCATTAAAGATAAATGGTTTGAGATATTAAGCTCAAATCCAGAGCTTCGATCTTTCGATAACTTCAAGTTCGAATCAAAAAGAGCGGATAAATCCTTTGAAATACATTCAGATGAGCTTTCAAAACTTCTGGCTGAAGATATGATCCAAAAGTTTCCTGAATTTGCTGGAAAAGTTAAGCTTAAAGATCCCGATATGACATTCTATACTGAGATAAGGCATGATTTTGCCTATCTATTTACAGAAAGGTTCAAAGGTGTTGGTGGGTTACCGGTAGGAACTGCTGGCAAAGCTTTAGCTTTGCTTTCTGGTGGAATAGATTCACCTGTTGCTTCATATATGATAATGAAAAGAGGAATGAAGGTAGATTTTATATATTTTCATGCTTACCCTTTTACACCAGAGCAATCTAAGGAGAAAGTTCTCGAGCTAGCGAGGATACTTACAAAATATGAGATGAAATCAAGAATGTTCGTCATCCCCTTTACTGAGATACAAACAGAAATTCGCAGGAGCACAGATCCAAGGTATCTTACTCTACTTATGCGTAGAGCGATGATGAAGATTGCATCAGAAATAGGAAAATCTTACAAATACGATGCCCTGATAACAGGAGAAGCTTTGTCTCAGGTGGCATCACAAACTATAAAGTCGATGATCTGTTCCAATGAGCAATCAGAACTTTTCGTGTTAAGACCCCTTATCGGTTTTGATAAAGAAGAAACAGTTGCGATCGCTAAAAAAATTGGCACATATGAAACATCTATACTGCCTTATGCTGACTGTTGTAGTTTATTTGTTCCACCAAATCCAATAATAAAACCAGATTTAAGTGATGTTGTCGCTGTTGAAAGGAATCTTAATGCGTCACTTTTAATAGAAAAAGCAATAGGGGAAAAAGAGATAATAGATATTTAAAAAATTAAAAAGAGGTAGAATATGCCAGGGAGAGGTAAGATACAGATATTTTCAGGCAGGTCTTCTGAAGAATATGCAACTGAGGTTTTGCAGAATCTTAGAAATCTCAATGAATATACATCAAAATTTGTTGACCTGGCAGGGGAGAAGCAGGTAAAGCTCTTTTCAAATGGGGAAATGGAGGTTGAGATTTTAACCTCTGTAAGAAAAAAGGATATATACATAATTCAGCATACATCAAACAGAAACTGTCAGATGCTCTCCACGCATGAAAACAAGATAGAACTCTATCATCTTGTTGATGCTTTAAAAAGAAGTCATGCAGGTTCCATAACAGTTTTTGAGCCTTTTATATCTTGCTCGAGGTCGGATCGAGCATATGCAAGAAATTCTTCTGGTCTTGCAATTCATTTCAAAACTCTTGTTTCAATTGGTGCAAATCATATCATTACATACCAGATTCATTCCGAAAAATCAAAGATGATGGTTGATCCAGTTACGGCTTATATTGACGATATCCCTTTGTATCCTGTTATTCAAAGGTATATTTTAAAGGAATTTGTTAAAACGAGGGACTATTTTCACGATGTGGTTCATAACAACTGGGCAATATGTTCTGTCGATGCTGGTGGAGAAAAGGTAGCAAGAAACTTTGCAGATATCTTTTCATGCCAGCTTATAATAGCAAATAAGAGAAGAAGTTACTCGAAGACGAATACGATAGAGGGGGTATCACTGCTCACAGACGAAAGTATAGAGGGTAAAACTGTGTGGGTCATAGATGATATGATCGATACTGCTGGTTCTATTGTCGAGTTGTTAAAAGCTTTAAAAGAAAAAAAGCCTGCACAGGTAAACGTTGCGGTTGTTCACCCTGTACTTTCAGGGCCAGGGATATCCAGACTCATAGAGCTTCATGATCTTAAATACTTAGATAATCTTATGGTATGTGATACTATATGGATATCAGATCAGATGAAAAAAGATCTTCCTTTTATGCAGATAATTCCAACTGCTCCATTAGCCGCAGATATAATATATAAGACAAATATTGGGGAAAGCCTATCAGTATACTATGATCCAGTAAATCCTTATCATGTGCTAAATTACTAAAAATAGCGCAACAAATTGAGATATCACATCCAGTCAAGATTTTTTAATATAAAGAATCCAGATAATAAGTATGAATGCATAAGTAAGTGATGTAGTGGAGGTTTCATGAAAAAAAATTTGCATAAAAATTTAATGATTACGGAGAGGCTATTTATTATAGTTTTTATATTTTTTTTGCTGATTTTTACTGGATGCAAAGAGAAAGAGCCACTCGAAAGTATTCAAAGAGAAGACGATCAGATAATTGATAAGCTAAATAAACTTATAGATAAAGATCTACCCTCTAAAATTGCTGGATATAGTTTTATTTTGTTTGATGATAAAGGGGAACTCTGGTCAGCTGAGGGAGGTTTCGCAAATATTGAGAAAGGAATAAAGTTTGACGAGAATACTGTTATATATACTGGAGAAATTTCACAGCAGGTTACCATAAGTGAAATACTAAAGCTTTATGAAGAAAATAAAATTGATATCGAGAAAGAAGTTTCTTTTTATCTACCTGAATTTTTTGAAGGTGGTTCAGATAGGTTGAAGAAGATAGGGGATCTAAAGATCAGTACGATAATTAAGGGTTTGACAGGCTTTGCATCGATAAGTCCAGAATCGCTTAAAAACTATAGATTTGATAAAGATTTGAAAAATTATCTGGAAAAATCGAATCAAATTTATCCAGAGAATGTAAAATATACCGAATCCCCTCTATTCATTGATTTATTGGGTTTAGTTATTCAAAAGATAGGTGGGAAAGATTTTTCTTCTTTCATGGATTATCAGATCTTTATCCCTAATAAGATGCTATCATCGAGCTATTCACCAGATAAAAAGCTAAAGAATGTTTCACTGTTCTATTCATCAATCATAATGCCTCAAGATGATAGCCTTCGTGATTCTGTTATAAAAGGTAATCTTAACATTTTATCACCCTCAACATCGATGCGATCGAGCACCGGGGATCTTGCAAGATTTTATTCACTATTTATAGATGAAGACCCGGGAAATGAATTTCTTTCAAGAAATACAATTAACTATTGCTTTACACCTGTTTACCAGGGGCAACTTGATATGGAAGGTTTTGAAACTGGTGTGGGCTGGAAACTTACAAACACAGACCTGGACTACGCAGGTAAAGTTGCCTATTTTACAGGTTCATTTCTTGCACACCGTGTTTTCATAATTCTTTTGCCGGATCATAATTTAGGTTTAGTTTGTGCATGCAATGCATATAGTTGGGAAGAAAAAGGGGATCTTTACACGGTGGCAGTCAATATACTGAAGGAATATATAAAAATGAAATTTAACATAGAGCCACCCTCTTTTGCTAAGCCTGCTGAAAAACAGATCCCTGAGAATATTAAAAAAAAGATCAGTGGTTTTTATTTTTCTGATAAGGGTATATTGATGCTTGATGTAAAAGGTAATGAACTTCATTTATCATACAATGGCGGTTATTCAACATTTTATTATTTTAAAGATAATATTTTTTTACCAGTTGAACAAAATACATATAAAGAAATAGAGTTTATTCATCCGGATAGGTTAATTTTAAGATTTGACACAAAGGCTAAGCTGGTTATGCAAAAACTGATCACTGAAAATTATGATTCATCATTTTCACCGGTAACTGGAATATATAAGGCACAGGATATGTACGCCTATCCAGCATCATTTATGATAAAACAATACTCAAATTTCTATGTAATAATAACAGATGATGCAAAAGAGCATTTACTGGTGCCGATTTCAAAAAACGAAGCTAAAATTTTATGCGATAAAACTTCTATCTTATATGGAAAAAAGCTATATATTGATGAGTCGGGAGAAGTTATGCTGGATAATGCGAAATACAGTATAATGAAAAAGTAAATCAAATAGAAAGATAGTTGATTTTGCATTACCCAAAATAGGCACTTGAATAAACAGATTTTTCCATTACCAGGCTAAAGTACCGAAATTAAAAGGGGAGTTATGATACTTATCGAAAATGCAAAGGTAGTTAACTTTTATCCTGCATCTATAGAGCCAGCTATCGACATCGTTATTGATGATGGTATGATAGTGGATAAAGGTAAAGATCTGAAAAGCTTATATCCGCAAGCCAGAGTGATAGATTCCGGCACCTTTGTGAGTCCTGGCCTTGTATGCTCTCATAATCATTTCTATTCTCAGCTTTCAAGGGGTATGATGGTCAATATAAAAAAATCTTACGATTTTGTACAGCAGCTAAACAATCTCTGGTGGAGACTCGATAGAGCGATCGACTACGATATTACGCTGGATTCCTCACTTTCAGCCTGTGCTGAAGCAGTGATGTCAGGAGTTACATCTGTTATTGACCATCACGCCAGTCCAAATCTTATAGATGGAAGTCTTGATGCAATAGAACAGGGTTTTCTCACCGTTGGCTTGCGAGGCGATATCTGTTATGAGGTTACAGACAGGAATGGCATAGATGGTGCTACCAGAGGTATTAACGAAAATGTTAGATATGCAAAGAAGGTAGATAAAAGTCTGAAGGAGGATAAAAACTTTCTTTTGAGTTCTTCAATAGGCGCTCACGCCTCCTTTACAATTTGTGATAAAACGCTGGAGAAACTTGCTGGTGCTGTAAAATCAACAAATAAAGGGGTACACATACATGCAGCCGAAGACAGGTTTGATGCGATAGATAGTCGATACAGGTTTAAAAAAAATATTATTGAAAGGCTTGATGACTTGCAGATGATAAATAATCGTTCTATAATAGTTCATGGAGTTTATCTTTCAGATATCGATATAGATATATTAAATAAAAGAGATGGATTTTTAGTTCATAATTGTCGATCAAATATGAATAATTCGGTTGGATATAATGATCATATTTCATCTTTTAAAAATGTTGCTCTTGGGACTGATGGCATAGGATCAGATATGTTAACGGAGCTGAAGTTTGCGTATTTCAAACAAAGAGATGTAAATGGAACCTTAAATCCTGAAGATTTTGTTAAGATGCTTATAAGTGGAAATGAAATATTACAGAGAAGATTTGAGGGTAAAAAATTTGGAAAGATTGAAAAAGGTTACATGGCTGATCTTGTGATATGGGATTACGATTCCCCTACTCCTCTTTTACCTGAAAATCTATCCGGACACCTTGTGTTTGGTCTTAACTCAGGTAATGTTAAAACAGTAATTATCAATGGAAAAATCGTTGTAATGGACAAAAAGCCTTTATTTGACTATCCTGGGATAATGGAAAATTCTAGAAAATCTGCACAAAGGCTCTGGAATAATATGAATAAACTAAACTAGGTGTTGATCCAATGATCTTACCTCTCTTAGTTGTTTTTTGTTACACTAATGAGATGTTTGTTGATAAAGCCACCAAGAAAAAATAAGGTTCATTAATCAAAATACTGGGTGACGTTAAAAATTTTCGTTATTTAAGATTTCCATTATTTTAGCTTAAAAGTACCAGATGATGGTTAAATATCTTGCTATTTACGAGGAGCATTATTATAATTCAGGAGTATTATATGAGTATTTAAATATTTTACTATTTTTTGGGAGTATAGTATTTTTATAAAATTATGGGGGTAATATGAAAGATGTAAATTTTAGTGAAATATATAAAAAGGCAAAGAACTATGAAGATCTTGTATCTTCCTATCTTTCAAGGATTATCAAGACACCTGCTATGAGTAACAATGAAAAAGACAGGATAATGCTTTTGAAATCTATGTGTGAGCAGATCGGATTCGACGAAGTTAAAATAGATGGGCTTGGTAATCTACTTGCAAGGATTGGTAATGGACCAAAAAAACTTGTAATAGATGCTCATATTGATACAGTTGGAGTTGGTGATCAAAAAGCCTGGACTAAGGATCCATTTTCTGGTGAGATTAAAGATGGGTACATTTATGGCAGAGGGGCTTCTGATCAGCTGGGTGGGGCAGCTTCTATGCTTTTAGCCGGTAAAATCTTAAAAGAAATGGGTTATAAAAGCGATAAATGGAGCATATGGTTTTCTTTTACTATTATCGAAGAAGATTGTGATGGATTATGCTGGAAGTACCTTATTGAAAGTGAAAAGTTTATGCCTGATCTGTTTATCTCGACAGAACCAACCGGACTTAAGATTTATAGAGGTCATAGGGGCAGGATGGAGATAGAGATAAATCTCAAAGGTCTATCCTGTCATGGTTCAGCTCCAGAGCGAGGAGTCTCTGCAGCATATATGGCATCCCGAGTGGCACTTGGCATTGAAAAACTCAACAAGGAGCTGAAACCAGATAAAGAAAAATTTTTAGGTAAGGGAACAGTTACAGTATCAATGATGAAAGTCAGTGGACCTTCTCAATGTGCTGTTCCAGATATCGGGTACCTTTACCTTGATAGAAGACTAACTACTGGAGAAACAAAAGAACTTGCAATAGAGCAGATCGAAAAGGTCATAAAAAAATATGCCGGGATAAATCAGTCAGAATACAATATCAATGTACCGACCTATTCAAAACCAAGCTGGACCGGCAAACTTTTTGAACAGGAACTTTACTTCCCTACATGGAAATTTGATGAAACTCATCCATTTGTCTCACTTGCAAAAAAAACTTATCAGGAGCTTTTTGAAGCTAAAGCAGTGGTCGATAAGTGGACTTTTTCAACAAATGCGACTTGTGTAGCCGGAAGATACAACATCCCATCTATCGGTTTTGGCCCTGGACTGGAAAAAGAGGCGCATGCGCCAAATGAAAAGATTGCTATTTCAGACCTACCAGTTGCTGCTGCCTTCTATGCTGCAATTGCCTTTTCTGTGGAGGATTTTTGAAAGGATTGTTAGCTCCGGTCAACTTGCTAAATTTTAGCTATTACAAGATTTGCATTCTTTATAAATTCACTAAAAATAAATTCACTAATAATAAAATCACTTAAAAAATAAGGTTACTTATCTGGCAAAATTTTAAAAAACATAAAATATATTATAATGTTAATTAGCTATTAAAATGTTAAATAACTGTAAAAGAGGATTGTATGGGATTTGAGATGATCGAAAAAAAAGAGCTATATGAGAGGCTTGACAGGCTTTCGGAAAGAAAAATCGAGATGTATCAAAAAGATTTTCTTCAAACCTGGGAAAAATCGATTGATGAGATAATAGCCACATTCGAAGTGGCAAATATTTTGAGATCTTATAGATTCAGTAATATTTCCAGTAAAATCTATGATTCAGGGATAGCTGTTTCTGTTTTTAAAGATAACTCTACCCGAACTAGATTTTCTTTTTCAAGCGCCTGTGATCTTTTAGGGTTATATGTTCAAGACCTTGACGAGGGTAAAAGTCAGATAGCACACGGTGAAACTGTTAGAGAAACAGCTGTGATGATCAGTTTTTTAGCTGAAGTTATAGGTATTCGCCACGATATGTTTATAGGGGAAGGCGATAGCTACATGCGTGAGTTCGGTAATGCACTTACTGAAGCATATAAAGATAATATTTTACCGGATCGACCTATGATAGTTAATCTTCAGAGCGACATAGACCACCCTACTCAGTCTATGGCTGATTTTCTGCATCTTACAAAGCACTTTGGTGGCTTAGAAAACCTTAAAGGGAAAAAGTTAGCCATGTCCTGGGCTTACTCACCATCCTACGGAAAACCACTGTCTGTCCCACAGGGTATTATAGGTCTTGCTACCAGGTTCGGTATGGATGTTGTTCTTGCTCACCCGGAAGGTTATGATCTTTTACCTGATACTATCGATCTTGCAAAAAGACAAAGTGCTGAAAGTTCAGGCAGCTTCAAGATAACAAATAGCATGGATGAAGCCTTTGAGAATGCCGATATAGTTTATCCTAAGAGCTGGGCTCCTTACTACATTATGAAAAAGCGAGTTGAACTTCTTAAGAATAACGATACAAAAGGCTTAAGCGAGCTTGAGAAGGAATGTCTTACCAGCAATGCCAGATATATCGATTGGGAATGCAATGAAAGCAAGATGAACCTTACTAAAAATAGAAATGCTCTTTATATGCACTGTCTTCCAGCGGATATCTCAGATGTTTCGTGTAAAAATGGTGAAGTATCTAAGGCTGTTTTCGAGAAGTACAGAAACTTCACTTACGATGAAGCTGGCTATAAGCCTTATATCATAGCATCGATGATACTTCTCGCTAAGAAAAAAGATCCTGTTCAGACCTTGAAAAAGCTTTTCGAGATGAGTCAGAAGCGTATCATAGCCTGATCGTTAACTACTTTGATCAAAAATTAAAGCCGCAAAAGGATTTGCAGTTAATAACATTTTTCAGTTTATATCTATTCTTTATTTCACTATTTTATCAACCAGAGGTAAAGACAAAGGCAAAGTCATCGGGCTGGATATGACTGAGGCGATGATTCGAAAGGCAAAAGATAGCACTTGGAAATTAAATAATATTCTTATTCTAAAGAGCGCGAAAAAGTGTCTTAAGTCAGAAGATAACAAGCGAAAATTCAGTGGAAGGCTTTAATTAAAATAATCAAAATTAACGTAAAATACTATTATTTGAAATGTCAGAGGGAAAAATGAAAAAGGAATATATTAAAAAAATTGTCAGGGTAAAGTATTCTAAAATTGCAAAAAATAGCGATTGCGGTTGTGGAAATAATTTTACCTGCTGTAATGCCTCACTTTCAGCGGAAGAAATATCTAAGAGCATCGGGTATTCTGAAGAAGAGATCAATTCTGCATCAGAGGCTAATTTAGGACTTGGCTGCGGGAATCCAGTGGCTCTTTCAACCATAAAAGAAGGTGATGTAGTCCTGGATTTAGGAAGTGGTGCCGGATTTGATGCTTTTCTGGCAGCCAAAAAAGTTGGGAATAAAGGCAAAGTCATCGGGCTGGATATGACTGAGGCGATGATTCGAAAGGCAAAAGAAAATGTAGAACGATATGGCTACAAAAATGTTGAATTCAAGCTGGGTGAAATTGAACATATGCCAATTGAAGCAAATACAATAGATGTTATTATAAGCAATTGTGTTATAAACTTATCCCCTGATAAAAAGAGAGTCTTTAGTGAAGCATATAGAGTATTAAAAGATGGTGGTAAGATGTTCATCTCAGATATTGTCTTACTTGAAGAATTGACGCAGGAACAAAGAAACGATAAAGAATTAATTGCAGGATGCGTTGGTGGGGCAATTTTGAAAGATGAGTATATTAAACTAATTCAAAATGCAGGATTTAAGGTTAAAGTTTTAGCAGAAGACAAAAAAATTAGCAAAAGACAATATAATGGAATCAAGTTAGAGAGTTTAAAAATTGAAGCAAGAAAATAAATTGATAAATAAGGAAACATGCGCCAATAAGTAACACCAGCAATAATAAAACACTAAGGTATATGAAAGGAAAAGAGGCCGTAAATTATGATGATTTTGTTGCCTTCGTTTAACTTAACAGGAGGAAAAGGGAGGGTGAAACTGCTATGCAACTTTCATCTAATGAAAGTTAAACAAAATTTTTCTTATTTTTGCAGATGGAGCTTTTTATGAATTTTTCAAAAAAGATTTATAATAAAAGAGATAATAGGGTAATATAATGACCAAAGAACAAAAATTTTATAAGGCATTACAGGATGTTTTTATTGGCGCCAGGATTGAGGGCCAGGGTGGTTTTGTTAACCTGATGAGCATAAAATCAAATTATAACCGCAAAATTGAAGATATTCTCAAAAAAGATATTGAGGCGGCTTTGAAAAGTTATCCCAAATTCAGAGATGAACTTTTTGATAAACTTTATTCGTTCTTCAGTCGGTATTTTACAGAGAGTGGATCAATATATTTCAATTCTACACTATTTTACAATGAAATTTACAGGATTATTTATGAATAGACAATTTATTAGTCAACAAATTACTGGAGAGTTAATCGACAAGCTTAAAAATGACCCAAAAGATTTTTCATCTTTTTTACAAAATCAAAATGATGGAATCATTATTTATGTTTTAGAAAAACTTGGCAAATTAGAAAATGGTTACAGTAAAGAACCATTACAGAATCTACTAAATCATTCTAATGAAAATATTAGAGCTTTATCAATAAAAAATTTAGCAAAAATCCAAGATATTAATCTTTTGCCTACTTTCATTAAATACGCAAGTATTGATGAAAGTACAATTGTAAGGAGAGAAGCGGTTTCTGCCATAGGGAGACTCAGAAACGAGAAAGCTATTCCTGCCTTAATTAATTTTTTGAAAGATAAAGATCCAAAGGTCATAATGCAAGCGATAAGAGGGTTGCTTGTATTTTCTTCCAACTCAAACGTAAAGAATGAATTAAAAAAATTGCTAAATCACCCTAATGAGTTAATCAGAGAGGTTATTAATAAAGAAATCAACGGAGTTCAATACCAATCAAAGAGTCAACAAAAACATGATGAATTCCCCGAGTTTTTAAAAAATACTGTGGTTCATGGAGATGTGCAAGAAATAATAAAATATGTACCGGATGAATCCGTTCATTTAACTTTTACATCGCCACCTTATTACAATGCAAGGGATTATTCAATTTATCAAAGCTATGATGAGTATTTAAATTTTTTAGAACGAGTTTTTAAACAAGTTCATCGCGTTACTAAAGAAGGTAGGTTTCTCGTCCTCAATACATCGCCAATTATTATTCCAAGAATTAGCAGGCAACATGCTAGTAAAAGGTATCCTATACCATATGACATACATCCATTGTTAATAAAAATGGGGTGGGAATTTATTGATGATATTGTATGGGTTAAACCAGAAGCAAGTGTAAAAAATAGGAATGCGGGATTTTTACAACACAGAAAACCATTGGCCTATAAACCAAATGCTGTTACT
>JAAYUW010000076.1 GCA_012517545.1 Exilispira sp. | reverse complement strand
TCAAAGTAATGGTTGTAAAGGTAAACCTTACAAAGAAAATTGTAGACAGATGTAAAAAAAAGAAGTGTTAACCGGATAAATAAGTTAAAGAGCGTAAAAAGTACTATAAAAATATAAAAGATCTCTGTAAAGGAAAGTTCGACTTAACTAAAGGAGAAATAGCAAAATTTTTTTAAAGAAACGTAAAATCTGTTATTAGCCTCTGAGATTTCCGAAAATTAAAAGAAAAAGGAGAACCTCTGGGTCAAAAAAGAAAAGGGAAAAGGGGAAGTATAAAGTCCATTTACCTACTGGCATTACTTCCAGAATCCACCAGAAAGTTAGCTTTATCCCACCTCTCGCAAGGGGAAAAGAAAATATTGTATAGCATACTTGATAAAATGGGAACATGGGAATCAGTAAGAGAAAATATACCCTCAAAGACGAGAGATATACTCTACAAAAGCGTTGTAAGAGCTCAAAATAAACCAAAAACAGTTGATCTGATGTCAATAATACTTTTATTAACCGGGATATTGCTCTTGATAGCTCTGTTCATAGACAAAAACATTGAAAATAAACCAATGTTCTTGATTTCATACGGATACTCGTTTTTTCTAACACCACTTGTACTGATAATATTGAATTTCAGAGGAGTTTTTTCATTCTCCGTATCTTTCACAAGTGTAAATTCAGTAGCAAGACATTTAATAGAAGGAATGTTCGCAGGGGTTTTATTATTTGTCCTTCTTTTGCAGATAAATGCAATCGAAAGTCCTTTAAGTGTTAAGGAAAACAACCCAATATTAATTGTTGCATTTGCATTATTTATTCCGCTGTTTGAAGAAATTTTGTACAGATATTTGCTTCTTTCAAAACTTCTGAGAAAAGCCAGCCCGATAATGCGAATCATTGTAAGTTCTCTTCTTTTTGCAGTTGCTCATTTTCCTTTTACAAATATTTTGACATTTTTTCTATATTTTTTAACAGGAGTTATACTTGCGACCTTATTTATTCTTGAAAATTTTCTACTCCCCTCCTTTGTAGCACACTGCCTGGCTAATTTTTAAATCTTTATAATCTAACTGTAAATTTTGTTTTACTTCAAATAGATAAAACAAAATAGTTATTTGACTAAATCCAGAATATATGTTATAGATGTTAAAGAAAAATGCAAACTCTCTTAAAGAACTAATGGGTAATTTAGCTTTTGGAGGAAAAATGAACAACATACCTGTGTCAAATGAAAAGACGAATCCATCAAGTTTGCAAACTGATAATAGAAAAAAGGCAATAATGCTTATAATCTTATTTGGTGTCGTTTCCCTGATGGGAGATATCATCTATGAAGGAGCCAGAGGTGTTTATGGACCATATACGAAATCCATAGGCATGGATATTGCTCTTGTTGGCATAATTACCGGAGTCGCAGAATTTTTAGGATATTTTGTAAGACTTATAACGGGGTATCTTTCAGATAAAACGAAAGGATACTGGGTTTTTACAATCGTTGGTTATTTTATGCTTGTATCAGTACCTTTACTTGCCATCTCCAAACAGTGGCAGATTGTCAGCCTCTTTATTATACTTGAAAGAGTTGGAAAGGCAGTTCGAAGTCCTGCAAAAGATACAATACTATCATCTGCGACCAAACAGATTGGAACTGGCCTTGGTTTTGCCATACATGAGGCTTTAGACCAATTTGGTGCGATAATTGGTCCACTTATTTTCAGTGCAGCACTATATTATTCTTCAAAAAACAGCGCATCAGGTCCAGCATATTCTAATGCATTTACGCTCATGTGGATACCATTTTTTTTACTCATAATAACGGTTTTTGCTGCAAGGATAAAGGTCCCACATCCTGAAAATCTTGAAATACAGGTTTCTACGATACCAGAAAAGCTAACAAAAACATTCTGGCTTTACAATGCGTTTTCGATAACGACTACAATAGGTTTTATTTCATTTGTCATAATAGGGTATTATTTTAAAGATAATAATCTTTTAAATGATGCACAGATTCCTCTACTTTATTCAGTTGCCATGGGCATAGATGGGGCTGCTGCCCTTGTAGTTGGAAAGGTCTATGACAACCTTAAAAAGAGATTTAACAATGAAAGATCTGGCCTTAGAACTCTAATAGTTATACCAGTACTAACCAGCCTTATTCCATTTTTAGCCTTTACAAAAAATAAGGTTTTATTGATCTTAAGTGTTTTACTTTGGGGTATAGTCATGGGAACTCATGAAACTATCATGAAATCTTCAATTGCAGATCTTACACACATCAAAAAAAGAGGCACAGCTTACGGCATATTTAATACTGGATACGGACTTGCTCTTTTGATAAGTAGCAGCTTGATAGGACTACTATATAAAGTTAATATTGTATATATATATATTCTGGTAATTGTAACGCAGATCATTTCAATTATATTCTATTTTACGCTTGTAAAATCAACTGGCGATAGAAAAAATTATGACAATCGAAAGTCTAAAGTCTAAAGTTCGAGAATAAACTTAACAATAAAACAGTTGATAACCTTATCTGCCTTTATATAGATTATTACCATAGCAATCTATTGCAACAATTAACGGCATATCAACAACCAGTATCTTTCTTATCGCTTCTGGACCAAGATCTTCATAACAAACTATTGTAGCTTCTTTTATGCACCTTGCTATCAGTGCACCTGCACCACCTATCGCTGCAAAATATACTGCCTTATACTTTATCATAGCGTCAATTACCTCAGAAGATCTATTTCCTTTACCAATCATTCCTGAAAGACCATGTTCTATCAAAATCGGAGAGTACTCATCCATCCTGTAGCTTGTGGTAGGACCAGCACTCCCTATAACATAACCAGGTCTTGGTGGCGTTGGACCAACAAAATAGAAAACCTGATCTTTTATATCGAAGGGCAAAGGTTTTCCATCTTTTATCAATTTACATAATCTACTGTGAGCAACATCCCTTGCTGTGTAAAGGTAACCGGAAAGAAGTATCTCCTCACCAGCTTTTAGATCTTCTATGACATTCTTACTCAAAGGTGTACTAATATTTTTCATTTTCTTTCCTATATAATAATATATCCATGCCTTGAAACATGGCAGTTTAGATTTACAGCTACCGGCAGCGAGGCTATATGACAGGGGTAAGTTAGAATATGAACAGCAAGAGCGGTGACCCTGCCACCAAGACCTTGAGGTCCTATACCCAGGCTATTGACTGCATCAAGTATCTTTTCCTCAAGCCTGGCATAATCTGGATCTGGATTTTTTTGACCTATTTCTCGTAGCAATGCTTTTTTAGCAAGATAACAGGAATACTCAAAGTTTCCACCAATCCCGATCCCTATAACTATAGGTGGACATGGATTTCCATAAGCTTTTTTAACGAGTTCACACACAAAATTTACCACACCATCTTCTCCGTCAAGGGGTTTTAGCATGGCAAGACCACTCATATTTTCAGCACCACCACCCTTGGCGGCAAATTGTATCTTTATATAGTCTGTTTCTGTTAACTCATAATGAATAATGGGAGGAGTATTATCACCACTATTTTTCCTGTTATATACAGGATCTATGACTATAGAACTTCTCAAATAACCTTTCCTATAAGCATTAGCAGTCGCTTCGTATATTGCCTTTGAAAGTTCAATATCCTGCAGATTTGTTTTTCTTCCAATTTCTACAAAAAAGACAGCAGAGCCAGTATCCTGACAGATTGGAAGTTTTTCATCTCTAGCAATATCGGCATTAATCAGCAGTTTTTCGAGAATAGATTTACCAAGGGTTGATTCTTCCGTATCCTTGCTCTTCTTTATCGCTTCATAAACATCGGAGGGGAGATTATAAGAAGTTTGCAGTATTAAATCTTCAATTTTCCCAACTAGATCTTCATATTTTATATTTTTCATAGCACTTCCACTAAAGTAAATTAGAATCCAATTTAAATAAATAAAAATCCAATATATATATATATCGAGATTTTTACACTACTTAAGCAAAACCAGTTGCCACAAGCTAAAATTAAAGATTCACCTGATGAACTAAAAAATAACAAGTGTAACATGGCTTATTAACCAATAAGGTAAATTATCCTTGATAGATAGGTGGCGGCAGATCTTCCTCAAACTCAATAAACTCTTCACCAATCAAACCTATTAAAAGATACTTTTTTGAGATTGGATCGTACTTTATATCTTTTAAAAGTCGAAAATTTTCTATCTTTCCGGTGGATTTAACATGAATTCTCTTCCCTGTGCAGTATAACCTGCTGTCTCCGATACTTATATAATCTCCATCAAGAGCTGTGATAGGTAGATCCTGAGCTATAATATCTTTAGCCTTTTCCTCAAGCTCATGAAGATCTATATCGATTTTTTCATCAAAACCTATGACAAAGCCATGTCTAACATCCGAATGAAGATTTTTCTGATCAATATTATAGTGATTTACGAGAAGATATTCAACAATATCCTCAGCTGAATGTGCCATGAGCCTGAACTTGAAATTCTCTTCGGCAACCTTCATTATCTTAGTTGGAGAAGGACCTAAAATAGATGGTCTATATACTCTAACTTCCTCACCTATCCCAAAAATTATCTGAGCATTGGAACCTAAAGCCTTATAAATCATATCAAAATGTTCAACGATCACTCTTCTACCTGCATTTAAAGCCTTCATTATCGCTTCAACAATTTCATGCAACTGATGAAAAGCAAGTTCATGCCTGACATCGAGATGAAAAGTATGCCCGGAGAAAAAGTCACTTTCATCAAAGTCGAAAATTGGAGAAGATCTTTTATTCATTCCATCATCTTCATTTGTCAGCTCCAGCCCTGGAAACAAACCCCTTATTAAAGTTGATTTACCAGCACCTTCCGGGCCAATGATACCAATAAGTATATCGGTAGGATATAAAAACCTCTGGGATAGCTCACTGCCAAGTATATACAGCCTGTACCTACCTCTAGGAGCATAGTATACCGAGAATCTGAGATTTTCCTTTATTGGCATATGTAACATCGTTAACCTTCTTAAAAGATACCTTTAGAAATTTTTCAAATATTCCTATTTCAAATAACCTATTTTGAAATCCTCTTTTTCTTAGCACTCATCATTGTATTGTATTTAACCTTTTTTACAATACTATTTCTTTATAAAAATTCTACTTTTTTGTTATGCGGATCTTATCTGCAAGAATTTCTGAATATTACTTATTTATATATAAACTTTATTTATTTAATCTCACCTATCAATCAAATGCTATAATCCAATTCATTTTTCTTTTATAAACCAGAGGTTATCAGGTATTATATCGCAATTAACAACCTTTCGAATATCTTTTTCTTGAAAGTTCGTTTTAATTCTTTTTAGTTTATCCCGGCAAATAGTTTAGATCTCTTTAAACGATAATAGCTTGACTGGAGCCAGGAATCGTGTTTTTCAGGTTAATGCTCACTTTTTAAGATTAAGAAAACACTGGATAATGGATTCTTTTATTGAACGGAAATTACTTAGCTATACATATCTTCGTTCATAAAAAGTGCCTGCTTATTTAAAAAGAGATATTTAACAGATTTTATATAAAATTTTAATATAGCATAAGCTACCTTTGTAAATTTACATTGAAAAAGATTTTAAATGCTATATTAATATGTGTATCAAACAATTCTAGTAAAATAGACTTTTTGCAACTAATCAGGGATAAGTAAGGAAAAAATAAATTTTTCGCTTTTTTTGCTTAAGCTATAAAAACAAAACAAGGAAAAATTATGAACTTAAATATAATATTTATTTGTGCAATAGCACTAATTGCATGGCTAATAATTTTTTTTATCTGCAAAGGTAATGTTAAATCTAAACTTCTGGGAAAAGGTTATACTGTGATATCTGTAAAATGGGCTCCATTTGGCTATGGTTGGTTTGGAGAAAAGGATGCAATAATCTTCAAGGCAAAATATCAAGATGAAACTGGAATGACTCACACCACCTATTGTAAATCAGGTATTTTTAGTGGTGTATATTTCTCAAATGATGATTTAATAGATTGACCGAAGGGTATTTAAGGATTGTTATTATGAAAAATGATCTTGTACTTTTAATCCTGCCTGGCGCTCTATTATTGATAGTCTTAATAGCACTTTCATTTCACGATAATGATAGCATAAAAACAAGAATCAGAAAAATTTTCGACGGCAGGGCTATACGGTCAAAAGTATAACCTGGTAGCCATATAGAAATCTCAAGGAAAAAAATAGAAAAAGCACATTTTATCTGGTCAATTATATTGATCAAGATGGTAAAACTCACACTGCTATTTGTGAATCAAATACTAATGATGAATAAAAATCATAGAAGATAACATAGTGAGACACAGATTATAAAAAATCCTATCCAGCTTCTTAAAAGTATAAAGTCCAGAATCATGCAAAATAGTTAAATTTAACATATAGTTTGACTCTGTTTAAAGATCAAATTTAATGTTTAGAAGAGGTCCATGTTGCTGAGCACCGTATACATCCGTATCTCCTGGACTTCCAGAGGCTATAAGCCTTTTCATGTCTATTTTCACAGCCTTTGCAGGATCAAAATATACTATCTTATAGACTGTATTAACATCGATATTGTACAGGCTGGCAATCATCTCTTTATTTATTAGATTTTTTTCTTTCACTTTCATATATATATCAAGATCTTTAAAGATGATATCAAATGTAAGCCCAAAAGGACTGCTATTTTTACTACGAATAACCTTTGCAACATCAGTTATCTTTTTTTCCATATTTATTTCCTTTAAGTTTCTTCATTAGTTTAAAAATTAAGTTTTTCCAGATCAATATTTCCAATATGTTTCTTCACAAGTTTTTTTCCTTCATAATGCTTAAATTCTCATGCCATATATTAAACAAATGTTCTTAAGATAAAATTCTCACTATTATTAAAAAAAACTATTCTTTAAAGTTTATCTCTTTTGTATAAACAGGAAAAAGACTGAAGTCATCTATAGGCATTAGATGATAAATAGAAAACTCATATACAGGTCCCATCTTTATATCCGAAGGTGAGAAAGGGAATGCAAGATTCCCAGCAGTAGAAATTCTCCCTTCGTATCCATAATGCAGCAATGTAGACCTGACAATTGAACAAATGGTATTCGCTATCTCCTGAGTTTTTGCAACAACTTCAATAAGAATCCCTATCTCGTAAGAAAAAACCTTATTTACGGGCTCAAGATAACCCATAACTCCATTTTTACCATAGACATGAAAAAATATATCACCCTTAATATTTTCTTTTTCAAGAATACTTAATGCTCTTTCTTTAGCTTTAATTAATATTTCATCTATCTTTTCAATCATTATTGGATCGTGAGTTCCAGCAATAGTCATAGTTCTATATCCTACTATTTTAGAACCTTCCAGCTTAATCTTATATGGGTTAGCCTCAATAAACTTTGTCCCACTTACCTCAAACTCACCATTTCCTATAGATCTAAAAGTAACGCCACGCAAGTCAAGAGTTCCACCAGGACCAGGCAAAAACATTGGGTCTGATTTTTCATAAAGTGAATGCGCAGCAACTGATTGCTCGGTAAATACTCTATCTTTAGACAGCGGTTTTAAAATAAAACTATCTTTTTTTAATATACCAAGTGCACAATCCGATCCTGAACCTGGATCAGCTGCAATCGCTGCACACTCAAGAATCTTCCCAAGATGAGTAGCCAGAGCTGTATCATAACCTAGCATTATTGGAAGTGCTGAAAATGGGGCTGGATCATATGCTCTACCAGCTAGAATGATATCACATCCCTTTTTAAGTGCTTCTATTATAGGTTCTACACCCATCTGAGCGACTATGTTCGGAGTTTCATCAACAGCAGTTTTTGTTAACGGAGCGATACCATCCATAGCCTCTATCTTACCAGCATCTATCGATTTTTTGATAACATTTTTATCTATATCCGAATAAATAAGCCCAAGCTTAAAATTTAGTTTTTCTTCTTTTGCAATCTCAAGAATTATATTCTCACACCAATCCATATGAGGCTTTGCTCCGCTACCTCCAGCTGAAGATATGACAACTGGTATTTTATTCTCTATTCCAGCTTTGATCATATATCTAAGATCTCGTTTTACACCGGTTCTATCCGTAAAAGAAACACCAGCACCAAGGTAATAGGGACCTGGATCCGTAGAACCAGCATCTACTGCTATAAGATCTGGCTTCTCATTTATACCATTAATAAAAGACTCTTGAGGAAATCCATAACCTAAAATTGCAGTTGGTGATAAAATTTTAAATGGATCAGTTTGTGGTTTCTTTTTCAATATTTCATCTTTAATCATTTTTTTCTCCAATTTTTATCAATTTTAGTTTTTATTAACTATTAATTTCATCTTTATATTTTAAAACTGAAAGTGTTCGTTCCATCTCGTTTTTCACTATTTGAAAACCTTCATCAAACCCCATACCTGGTTTTGCAAGCATCCTATCTGCTTGAGCTGCTAACGCAAGATGAACACAACATCTTGCTGAAAAGTCGGTTTCATTACATGTTCCACCTTGATATGCTTCCATACCATTTTTTTTACAGTAAATCACAGAATCAACAATATTGTGAATAGAGCCAAGATCAGGAGTTTTGATTTGAACCATATCACAGCAAGAAGCGTCCGTGAACTCAACTATATCCTCATAGGTATTACACCATTCATCTGCTACTATCTTTACATGTGAGCCATTTGACTTTAAAAACTTGCGAATCTTAGCAAGTTCTTCTATCTGAGGTAGTTTTGCTCCCATATCAACTGGACCTTCTATGTATATGTCAAAACCATCGGCAAGCTTTTCAAGACTTGAAAGGTAGGTTGCAACTTTTTTTGGATCATTATCAAATATGAGTCCGATTGTTCCATAAACATCTATATGGATTGCTGGATTATAACTATCATCAACTCTGAGTTTTTTTATTCTACTGGCAAGCCAGCCAATATAATCCCGCAAAAGCTCACCTTTTCTTCCAAGTTTTTGATCTATATTGTTTATCAATGCATGTGGAAGGACATCAACCTTTTTAATAATCATTTTATCAACATTAATATATCTGTCATCTCCTGATTGACCAAAGATTGGAACTGGTTTAATGATATGTTCAAGATTATATTCATCCCATATTATCTCAACTTTCAATTTATTTTTTGCCAGTGCAACTGACTCGAGAAGAGCCTGACTCAAACCATATCTTATGGCTGTATGAAGCTTCTTTCCTTCTATTTCTAAATTATCAAAGAATTTTGCAAGATTTAAAAAACTATCCAGCTCTTTATTAACAAGAAGAGGTTTAATATTTTTTTCAAGAAAAGGTATATAAGTGGATGCAAGGAAAAGTGGATCTCTACCACCAGCGCCAGAATATTGAACAGCGGCACAATCACCAACGGCAATCTGACCATTTTCAAGGATTAAAATGACTGATATGCTCTCACCAGCCTGACGAATTCTTTCAAAATGCTCAGTAACAGGCTGTCCAATATAAATAAATCCATCTTGCCTGGCTCCTTTTTTTATTGCAGCCTGATCATCAAAAAAGAAACCAGTTTTACCAGCTGAAAACAAGACATCTTTAATTTTCATTTTTATTCCTTTAAGTTCTTAAATTTAGTTTATCCTGTAAATTATCTTCTTTCTCTTTAATTTTTTTTGTGGGTAATAATTGATAATGAACTTTATAGTACGGACTTAATTTTATTAAAGTAGACTGGCGAACCACTCTGTAACAATTGCCATATAACTTTTAGAATTTTATTGTGCTAATACAAAATATCTACATACATGGCTAATTAAAACTATTATCAAAGAATTTTTTATTTTCTTGGCCTTCCTACAAGCCTTCCTTTGCTTATAGCATATATATCATCCACAAGCATTTGATAATTTGGAGTTCTTTTTTCTATCCTGGCTCGTTGCTCTATCTTTTCTTTATGATAAGACAAAACCTCTGGTTCCATAGGGACAAATCCCGGATCTAGAATTCTAACAGCACCATCATTATCTCTTACAGGGATTAATTTCCCTTTGTTATATATTGATGGAGCAAAGGGAACATCCAGGATACCAGCTTCGAAGGCTCTTATCACTCCATCCTTAAGGTTTCCATCGCCAATTTCTGTAACTCTATTTAGCAAATATCTAACTTCTTTCTTAATCATCCCTATTTCATGAATCAGTAAATCTGACTGATACATAACCTGATCACTTAGCATATTAACCATCTGCTTTGTAGCCTTAAGACCCTGAAGATTAGCTTCCTTCGTTGGTATACCCATGGCTTCGTGTGGGGTCTTAACTATTACCTTAGTAGCCTTTGATAGTGCCGCTGTAGCAGCTCCCCAGCTGATTACAGCAAATGCTCTGGATTCGTCATCAGGAAATCCTCCCATCCATTGATGGAATACAGTTGTAAGTTCATAGTCAAATAATCCATTTTCTTTAAAGATCTCATTTGCCAGCTCTTTTAAACTTATAATTGCAGCAACATCCTGTATGAGGTTCCCAAGTTGTCCATAGCCGAGTGTAATCGATTTTACTCCCTGTTTAAGTGCTAGCAAGCCTTCAATAATTGCAATAGTATTTGAAATAAAAGGAGGAACAAGCGTCCCTGTGAGTGGTCCAAAAGGCTCAATATTTATAATTGCACCATTTTCACTATAAAATCCTGCCAGTCTATAGACATAATTCCAATCATTAATCGATTTTTCCAGTGGAACTTTTTTAGCATATGGTATGTTGTAAGATATTCCTCCACCTTCAAATGAAGTAAATCCAGAAGCCAATGTTATCTCTGCCAATAATCGTGCATCAGGAGTTCCGTGTCGAACCTGAACCGGTTTACTTACAGATTCTATGACATTTCTACAAGGCAGTACTCCATAATTCACTGCTGGAAACCCATTTAGTAATGATCTTCCAGCTGCCTTAGATTTCTCTATCCCCTTTTCAGCTTCTATATATTGATTTTGCCTTGTATAAGCATCAATAGTTGTCGGAAGTAGATCAGCTTCCTGTTGAAGATATTGAAGAAGTTGAATATGTTCTCCAAGAAGGGCAACACCAGCTCTTGGCTGGATTAATGTTTGAGAGTTATCATCAGCTCTTTTCATAACCTTTGAAAATATCTTACCTTCTGGCAAATTTTTATGATACTCTATAGCTTCATCGATGTTTACATCTTTTCCAGTAGACCATGTTTTTAAAACTTCTTCCCTTTCCTGAAAAAATGAAGTCTGCGATATTTTGCAATCATTTATCAACATTGATTGTCCCCCATGTCAAATGAATTTTATACTCTAATAAGATTTGAAAGTACCAGCAAAGCTGACTCTACTGGATATTTTTCAGAAAGATTTGCGATTATTGGTATAAGATAGTTATCATCCCTGAAGTAGTCAATCTTTTCTGGTAAAAGTGATATTTCATCAATTTCAAAATTCTTGTTTGATACATTACCAAAGTCAATAAAATTTGTCAGCGTAAAATCCTTCATAAACGAAAGATATCCACCACTTCCAATTATTGTACGAACTTTTTTAAGATTCTTACCGGTTTGAACAAGCATCTGTTTGTCAGAAGTATATACTTTTCTATATTTACCAGCATGTCTTATTGCAGCGTTTAATATGCAGGCACTGGCAAGTATCCTATCAAAAATAACTTCTTTATTATAAATATTTTCTTTAGATTCATTCTTCAAATTATTACCTGAAAAATCAACAATATATCCAGGATTTTTGCTAATTTTGTCTATATAAGCCAGGAATTCATCTAAAATACTATCTTCTTTTTCATCTTTAAAGCATGAAAAAAGTTCTTTTTCAATATATTCTCTGGCAGTGCTCACGACAGCCTGAGAACTGATACGCATTCCAAGATCACCCTCGACTGTTCTTTTGACTATTGGTTCCGGAAGTCCTTTATATATAACATTATTATCTGAAATAGTATCCTTATGATTTGAATAAAAATCGGTAGTAGCTCCACCAAGATCTATAAGACAAAAGTTTTTAAAATCATAACTAAGGTTATCTTTAAGATTTTTAAGACCATATTCTTTAATTGATCTTATACCAGTGATTGATTCTATACCAGGGTCGAGATTCAGATCAACATCCGCGATAACCTTTTTTATCTGCTCAACCGAGTCTGGCAAAGATTTGACAAACTCAAAAACTGAAAAAGGAGTGGGATCTGGCATAAAACCTATTCTATTTGAGATTTCATCCAGACCTTTGCCATGGATTATTGTATCAAGAAATATCTCTCTTATTTTACTTCTTGCATCTTCTGGATTCATTACATCTATTTCTGGAAGGACATTTTGAGCAATTATTACCCTGAAATCTTTTAAAATTTCCTGGATTTTATCAGATATGACTTCATTTCCAGCATATATCACAACAGGTCTTATAGTTAATTTTTCAAGCATTCTTGCATTGTGAATATTTATCTCTTCATTTCCTCCGTCAGTCCCACCAGTAAATAGTATGATATCTGGATTTATTGTGTTGATAGAGTCAATAGCTTTTCTTGATAGTTTGTATGAAAATGAAGCAGAAATCTTAGCTCCAGCAGAAAGAGCAGTTATTCTGGCAATTTTAAGAGTCAAATCAGGAACTATACCTATTGCCACAATATTTAAACCACCTTTTGCCGATGAAGAATAATATATTTCAATATCTTCTTGATTGATATTGAACTCTTTACAAAACGACTGAAGAATATCGAAAAAACCTTTCGCAAGATGATCAGTAGTTGTAGGAACCTTTCTATAAGATAGAATCTTGAAACCTGGTAAAACTTCATTTTCTTTATGTATCAGTAAAGTTCCCTTGGTAAAAGTTGATCCAATGTCTATACTAACTATATGTTTCATATATATTTAACGAATTTACTTCAATTTTTTTTATTTGATCTCTTTTAAAATTAATCTTGTTACCTATCTATTTAGAATCCTTATTACCAAACCTTTGTTCTATATCATCTTTAAGAAGCTTTGTAACCTCTATTAAATCGACATCAGGTTTAAATACTCTATCAAAACCCATGTCTTTGAATTTTTTTTCCACATAGTCAAAATCTTGCTTCCCAACCACAAGATTTCCCCCTACATACAAAATTATTTTATCTAACCCTCTTTCTATGCATTTTTCTCTCAAACCTTCACAATCTAGCTCTCCCTGACCATAAAGAGAAGATACAAGGATTGCCTTAGCATTTGTCTCAATTGCAGCATTGATAAACTCATCTTGAGAAACCATCACACCAAGATTCACTACCTTAAATCCTGCATCTGAAAAAACTTTTTCAAGAATCTTATTTCCAACAGCGTGACAATCTGAACCTATTACTCCAAGAACTATTGTATGCATCTTTCTTCCTTTATGTTTGATAAATTACAATTCTTCATTTCATAAATGGCTAAGTTCTTTTAAAAATACTTTATAAATTTAAACAATATTACCCTGCTTTTATTAGAGTCGTAATATAGAAGTTAGATCAAAAGCTGAAGTCAATTAAAGTCATAAATATATATCTTTTAAATTCAATGTTTAATATCTTCAATATTTTTAATCCTGTCAAACATGATTTTATTAAAAGTCTCTTCTAAAGCTATTAACGAGCCATCTTCAATCTTATATTCGAACAGAATCCATCTTAAATCCTGCTGATTTTCCATATATATCTTTTTAAGAAAATCATTTTTATCTATCTCATCTTTAGAAGGAACTATTATACAATCAAATTTTGAAATAGAATTTTGAAGATCACCTGTATTTATATTACTTTCCATAAGTTTTTGATAGAAATCAAAATCGCTAAGAATATCTTTTCCTTCAAATACTTCTTCATTTATAAATGAAACAAACTGTATATCATTTTTAATGTTAAACCTGTCAAGGTAGTATTTTACAATTTCTGAAAACCTCTGGCTTGTAGAAAGAACAAGAAGTTTTTCTTCTTTTTTTATTGAACCTAACTGAATCAATGTATTATGATCAGGTGCAACCGATAACTTAAAAACCTTTTCATGGCTTCCTTTTAAAGTATTTACAATAAAATGATAATGCGATACTGTCGTTAAGATAAGATCGAAATCATTAAAATTAATGTTTTGAATTGTTTTAAAGAAATCACTGTCCTTTCCAGGTTTGTCAACTTCTTTTTTATCAATATATAATTTTAATTTGGGGATTAAATAACTACAAATAGAAACTCTGAATCTGGATTTTAATTGTTTTTCAAACATAGTCAAAGATTCAATATTACAGTCAATAAGAGCTATCTGTGGAATATCTTTATTGTTCTCTTTTTGTTCCAGTAAAAGAAATAGTAGATTTCTTATTTCACTAAATGAAAATCCACTATCAATAAGAGTACTATAAAGTCTATTAATTGAATAAAGAGCTTTCTGCCTCCTTGATAAAAACATCTCAGGTTCCTCATTTATATAGAACCCACTACCCTGAATTGACTTTATAACTCCATATTGTTTGAGCAAGTCATAAGCTTTACTCACAGTAGCACGAGATATACCAAAGTATCTGGCAAAATCTCTTTGTGCTGGTAGTTTTTGATTTTTATCAAATTTACCATTTTGGATAAGATCAATAATTTGATCGACTATCTGTTTGTATACTGGTTTTGCGTTTTCTTTATCAATTTTTATTAGTTCTTGAATAGCTAAAGTTGATTTACTGACTTTTTTTCCCAAATTATCAAACCTTTTTTCTGTATGGCTTAACCATAATGCTAAACAGTGAGGAAATATTGAATAAATTAAATAAAAGTCTTCTTCCCCGATTTTCGACTTCGGCAAACAGCTTGCATTTAAATAATAGCAGTAATTGCCACTAAATGGTATAGACCAATTATATTTTGCAATAAGTGGTATTTACCATTTTTATTTATTTAATATCTTTGAAATAAAAGTCAAATATTTTCTTGAAATTTTTGGATAAATATTCTCTATTAAATTTTGATTTAAACGAATTGATGTCTTTTCATTTATACAGGTGCAAATTGCATCTTTTGTTTCGAGATTTTATCTTGCCAGATTAAAAATCTGCTATTTACTTTATTTTATTAAATCTTAAAGCGATTTTTAATTTTTCTTTGCATTTTATGGTCTATAAAGATATAAAGATAAAAAATACTATACCATTTCTTTACCTGACAGGATTAACCATTCATGCTTTTTCAAGTACTACTACTTTATCTCTACCTGATTGTTTTGCAATGTATAAATTTTTATCGGCAGATCTTATAATATCTTCATAGCTCTTAGTATCATCTGTAACTTCTGCCACTCCCCCGCTGATAGTTATTTTACCTGCTTTTGGAAAACTATTTTTATTTACAGCATTTCGTAATTTTTCAGCAACAATGAATGCCTGTTCTTTTTTTGTTTCTGGCAAAACAATGAGAAATTCTTCTCCTCCATATCTTCCAGCCGAGTCTATTTTTCTAATGTTTTTCCTTATTATACTTCCAAGTTCTCTCAAAACCATATCTCCAACAAGGTGTCCGTATGTATCATTAACCTTTTTAAAGTGATCAATATCAAACATAACAACTGAATAGGGTTTATTATATCTCAAAAATCTTTCATTTTCAATCTGAATTCTTGAAATAATATAATATCTTGAGTATAGCTGAGTCAGAGAATCGTATATTGAAAGCTGCTCAAGCTTTTTCTGAGTTTTATTGATATAAATTACAAAGATTATTAAACATGTTGATAAAACAATTGTTACTAATAAAATTATTCTGAATATCCTATCGTTTTCCCTAAATCTATTACCATCAGATATTATACAAAAAAATCCCGGATTTTGCTTTAGACTTTCAACTATCGGCAGAAAAGTAAACACCTCTAATTTGTTTTCCACCAGCATTTTAACGCTAAATGCTTTTTTTGATTCGATATTTTTATATACAAACTCTTCTATCGAGAAAATTTGTTGATTATCAAGCCTTCCGTTGAAATAATATGGCTCATGCTCGTGAAAATCTAAAACATATCTTTGATTTTCATTGATATAAAAAGGGAGAAATTTATCACCCCGGACTTTCTTAAAATCTTTGATAATTATCGTAAAACTTTTTCTATTAAAATAATGCAAAAATTTCTCCATAATAAGCTCTGAAGGTAGATCAATAGTTGCAAATCCAACTCTTTCATTTTTTAAATAAAGTGGATAAATGAACTTATATCGATAAGAGTTAGTTGATATTTGAAATATGAATGATGGTTTATCAGTATTTTGAAGGCTTTCATTAAAATATCCATTCACAGGATTTTTGGAAATTAATAAATTCTCATCCAGTAAATTTAAGTAAAAAGCTTCGTTTTTTGAATACAACATAACATTGGTAAAATCATAAAATTTTGATTTGTCTCGAAAATCTCGGAGTTGGTGCGCAAGGTTTATATAATAGATATTTTTTTCTTTCATACTCTTTGATTGCAAAATTTTTTGAAAAAGTTCTTTAACCTCGATTTTATCAATGTTCATATCTATTACAACTCTGTAAAGATTATAGAAATCATCCAGAACAAAAGAATATTGTTCCAGAGCTATTTGAATATATTCATTTTTTATCTGCTCATCGACCTTAATATAATAAAAATAAACTAATAAATTAAAAAGTAGAATTATAACAATAACAATAACAAAATAAAGAAATCTCAAGTTTTTTTTCTCAATAAAGCCAGTATCATCAGCTTTAGTATCCAAAGAACCTCCATATTCATAAGTGTCTGTTATATATTACCTTATAGATAAAAAAATATTTTAGATGAATCAGAATTTTTTATAAATTCTCTGGCCTGCTATGAAATCTTTAACTAGTTATTGAAATTTTTAGTTAATTATTGATTAACTTTACCGATAGGAGCACAATATATTGTAAACTCATCATTGCCATCTATGCCTAAAAATTTATACATTTTTTTCTGACTATAAGCAGCAATGCCACAGGTTCCACAGCCAATTGCTTGAACTGCTAAATAGAGATTCTGGCAGATATGTCCTGCTTCTATAGCTATCATTTTATGAGAAACAACTGTATATTTGTATTCCATCCTGTATGGTATTGCTGTCCATACAAAATAAGCAGCAGCACCCCAGAACTGATTGTTTAAAGCATCATCAAAATCTTCAATCATTCCTTCATAATAACTCTTTTCCAATAATAGTTTATGTTCTATCGGTAGGTATCTATATAAACCCTTAGTAATATCTTTCCTCTCTAAATCTTTTACTCGATTTATAATAAGATAGGTTTCAATAGGGTGCATGGCTCCTCCAGAAGGAACCGTTTTAAAAACAACATTAGGTGTAATTTTCTTTACCCCATTTGTTGCCAGGAGCAAAAATGCAAGTTCATCAATATTTAAAAAATCTTCCGTATACTTTCTCTTACTTCGTCTATTAAAAATAGCTTCCCATAAAGAAATATCAAAAGGCTTTAGATTTTCTCTTGCTGGTAACTCTATAAGAAAAGAACCTTGCTCAAAAGGTTTTTCAAATGGTGGCCTTTTAATCCCCTTTGATAAATCGGACTCTACTTTCTCTGTAAGATCCCAATCCTTTTTTAATATCTCTCTTCCTTTTAAAATTTCATTTTTAATCCAATCCATCTTTTATTTCTCCTGGTATTTATATAAATCTAAGTTTTTTATTTGAAATAAATATTTTGGATCTTCAACCTGTCATATTTTTTTATCAATCATATTATAAAACCAAATAACCATCCTGCAAGAGCCGAAAATAAAATAACAAACAGAACATAACAAATAGTTTTTTTTGCTCCCAGTTCTCCCCATATTATAAGTATTGATGGCAGGGAGACAGAAGGTCCAGCTAAAAGTAAGGCTAAAGCAGGTCCTTGTCCCATACCATTGCTCAATAAGCCTTGTAAAATGGGGATCTCAGTCAAAGTAGCAAAATACATCAAAGCTCCAGATATGGAAGATATAAGATTAGCCTGCAGGGAGTTACCTCCAACAATGGAAGATATCCATTTATTTGAGATAAGAGCCTGACTTCCATTTCTGCCAAATAAAAATCCAGAAATGATTATCCCTACAAATAAAAGTGGTAATATTTGTAATGCAAAATCTCTAGTAGCTACAAACCATTCGTTTATTCTTTCCTTTTTGAACCATGAAATTGTTAGAATGATTATAATCAAAAATAGAACAGATGAAATGATCCACTTTGATCTATAGATAAGATCCCATAATTTAACATTTCCGTTGGAATTTGTCCAATTTAGAAAAATTAGAAAAAGTATCATTAACGCTATAAATATAACCTGTTTTCCAGTATTGCTTTGTCTATTGTTTGAAAGGGATTTAAAGATATCTTGATCTAGATTTCTTGCTTCATCATCTTTTTTAAATATCATTTGCATAAATATCCCTATTATCAAAGAAAGGAAAATAGCAAAAAACATCCTTGCTAATCCAATTTTAAACCCCAGAACTTTAAAAGAAAGAATTATAGCCAGAATATTTATTGCAGGACCTGAATATAAAAAGGAGATGGCTGGTCCAAGCCCTGCTCCTTTTTTGTAAATCCCTTTGAATATTGGCAAAACCGTGCAGGAACATACTGAAAGAATTGATCCTGAAACCGCAGCAATCGAATAACTAACTATTTTGTTTGAGTTTGGGCCGAGATATTTCAAAATGGTCTCTTGATTTAAAAAAACCATTATGGCTCCAGCAATAAAAAAAGCAGGAATAAGGCAAAACAAAATGTGCGCTTTTACATATTCAACAACAGTCAAGAAGCTTTCAACTACAGCTCTTTGAATATTTTGATTTGTAATCGGAACTAAAAATAAAACCAAAGTAATCAAAAAGTAAAAAATAATTTTTTTATTTTCTACAGACATATCAAATCCTACTATTATTTATAATTTCAATAATCTGTTTTTGCGATAGAACTTTTCCAGTGCTTTCGATTTTGCCATAGATTACAAGAGCTGGAGTCATCAAAACTCCCATTTCAACAATTTTATCCACATCAGTGACTTTTTCAACTTCTTCATTTAAACCTATTTGCTTTAAAGCAATCCTGACATTTTCTTCCAGTTTTTTACAGTTAATACATCCTTTCCCGAGAATTTGAATTTTCACCTTGAACTCCTAAAGTTTTATATTATTTATCTTTTACGTTCTTACAAAGCGAATTTAACGATAAGCTTCTATTTTCCACAATTCTTTCAATCTGATATATAGGAATATCAATTATTTTATCTTTTAGATTTTCAATAAGTTTGAGGAGTAAATTAAAATCGGATTTATTATTTTCATAAATTGGGAAGTACAGGGTATATTTACCAACTCTTCTTTCTTCAATCAGTCTCTCTTTTCGAAGTTCTTTTAAATGCTTTGAAACATTATAAAATGGAACTGCAAGTAAACTACTTATCTCACATACAAACAAACCATCTGGATGAATAAGAAGAAGCGAATATATCTTTAATCTTGTTTCATCTGAAAAAAGTTTAAACTTTGAAATAAGTTCCTTTAAAAGATAAGAAGCATCACTCATAATCTTCCTTTAAACAATTGTGTTTTTCATTAAACCGCTATTCGCCTGTAATATAGAGTACCATCTTTAAATACAGTATGGTAAAAAGTTTGAAAATAAGAATTTAAAATATTATATTGGTTCTTGAATCCTTTTTTACTTCTGTTCTAAAGTTTTAAGACAGCAAACCTTAAAAAGTATATACACATTTGAATTATTTTTTCTTTGAATTATTTTTTCAATATATCAACAATAAATTAAACAAAATCCTATAATAAATTGTATATTTGATATTTGCTTATATGCGCAATTAAGCAAATATATATTATGATATAAAACTAATAAGTCAAGTTTTTAGCTTGAAATTTTATTGTTTTTGCTTGATTTAATCGTTAACTTAAATATTATTTAAGCCAATATGGAAAAAGGATTTGTCAATGCCCCCAAAGATCATACTTGCTTCAAACTCTCCTGGAAGGAAGATGCTTTTCGAAAAATATTTTAAAGATTTTCTAATAATTCCTTCAAATTTTGATGAAAACAAAATCAAAGAAAACGATCCTATCAAACTAACAGAACTACTTGCCTTTAAAAAATGTGAAGAAGTGGCAAAAAATAATCCATTTGATTTCGTTTTTGCATTCGATACAGTTGTATTATGTGAAAACCATATTATAGGAAAACCTCAGGATAGAGATGATGCAAGAAATATGCTAAAATTTTTATCCGGTAAAAAACAGATCGTAATATCTGGCTATTCATTTGCTTTATATCATAAAAACATTATTTCAAGAGGACATGAAAAGACTATCTTATACTTTGACAGGCTAACAGATGCCTTTATAGAAGAATATATAAATACTCATGATGTTTTAAAATATGCTGGTGGATATGCAATACAGGAAAACGATAGATTTTTGACCATTAAAAAGGGTGATATCGATGTGGTTATTGGTGCACCAATGAAAAAGGTAAAAGAGTTTTTACTTAAAAATAAATATTGACTTTGAACATTCGACTTTTAACTGTTCTACCTTAGACTTTATTCTTTTTCTTTTTAACCTCAAAAATGATATATGAAATAATTTTTAGCAAATATACTAACATCAATGCTGCCAGCCAGATTAATCCTGTATTTTCAGTTTTCGAAAAGGAAAAAATACTATCTTTTTTATAATGAATAAACTCATCTATATCTATGTTTATACCAATAAACTTATCCCCATATTGATATAGCAAAGATGTTTTGTTTATCTCCAGCGGTTTAACTTTTTCAAAAATATTATTTTCTAATTTTATATATTTCTTATTTGTCTCAAAAGCCTTAATATAATTGAAATCAAAAGAAAGAATATCATTTTCGTTTTCCGCTAATTGGTTGAAACTGCAAGCTTGAATAGGACTTTTTTCGTTTAAATTTATAGATTCGCTTAAAAGTTCTCGAATCATCATAGAATAAAATATTATTGTTGTTGGGCTTTTAAGAAAAGTTATAGGGAAAAACAACGGATAAAAGTATTCATTTGTTAAAAATTTCTTTTCATATAAAAGGGAATTATAGATAGTAGTTTTTGAAAATTGTTTAGCCATGATCTTTGAGATATCTATAGTTGGAATGATATAACCTGCGGTAAGTGAAGGATCCATAATAGCTAATATCTTGTTTTCAGTAATGGAAAGATTATCAGCATTTAAAGTATCATTTTGTTCGGATTTGATATTAAAATTATCGATAAATAGTGTTAATAAAATGATCTTTGGGTTTTTATCGATATCTTTAATCTGGGGGTTATTTTTAAGAATATCTTCTGGAATTACAGAATCCCTGGTAAATTTTTGTTTATATCTATTTGAAATGTAGCCAATATCATTATAATTTTTTACTATATCGGATAGTTCCTCCCTACTCAAATCATCTACTAAAAGTATGAAAGGAACCTGATCTTCTTTAAAAAAGAAGCCTCGTTCTAAGAGGGCTTTTTTTTGTTTTGTAAGATCCAGTCCCTGGTTGAGAAGTTCAAACAGGATCTGAGAGTATGCTCCAGAAGCACTTAAGCCCACAGGATCACTTGCGAGATTTATATAAAATGTTTTTAAGCGGGATTTAACCTTCAAAAGAGATTTATGCTGTGTGCTAATCGTAAAAAAGTTATTTGAAAGGTTCTGTATATCTATCCCTTCATCAATTTTAATAAATTTCTTATTTTTATCGTAAATTTCTACTTCAGGATTGTTTATTGATGGACTTTTAATAAAATAAATGGTAGATTTTTGAGATAGTAGATCATCAATAATTCCAGCAGGATAAAAAAAATCTTCAAGGGATTGACCTATTTCAACAGGAATAATTTTATTTTCATCAGTTACCCTGTAAGGAAAAAAATCTGTTATTAAAAATACTTTATTATAGTTTTTCAATTTGCTCTTTTTCAAATATTCATAGCTATACTCGTAGAAAAAATATTTTGAGGTCAGGTATTTATAAATAACAGCTGGATTTTGCATCTCTTTGATAGAATTGATTTTAAATAATCTTGTCTTCACTTTATGAATATCAAAAGCAACGAGAAAAATATCATGTCTTTCAAACTTATCTTTATTTGCAAAATAATATTGTATCCCTTTTTCAAGAACTGTTACACCATCTTGAGTATTATTTGTCATAGAATATGAACCATCAAAAACAACAGCATTTTTCCTTGATTGCATAAAATTTCCGAATATACCGGATAATAGTATTGCAATGAGTAAAGCTATGATTATATCAAAAATGACATCATAAAATAATTGGAAAAATTTTATCAATATCTGTCTGAATCTTCTTTTTTCATAGTCCCTAAAAAAAAGAAATGAAAATGAAACCTTTTTTCTTTTTGTTTGTCTAATATATAAAAGAATAACTATAGGAACAATAAGAATTGTCAGTAAAATAAAAAAATCAGCCATATAAAAGCTCCAAAAAATGCCAGTAAACTTCCTTCAAGTTTTCATCTATTGTTTCAGATGTAAATCTAAAATAGTGTTTGTTTAAAGATTTTTTCCCTTTCTCACTTAAAGCTTCTAAAAACATACTTTGTTTTTTATTGAGTTCATCCGCTGCCATGTTATCGAATGGGACCAATATAATTTTTTTTATCTCCTCATCTTCAACTTCATAATCTCCAAATGTGTTAAAAATGGTGTTTATAGGAGTAAAAAAGTGGAAAAAAAATAGTTTCTTAAAAAGATTAATTTTATTTATAGAAGTGGGTGAATCAAAAAAATCTGAAAATACCAGTAAAATGGATGGTCTGAATTCCATAATTATATTTTTAAGACTTTTCAAAATATCTGTTTTTCCTTCAAAACTTATCTTTTCAATAAATTTTGAAATTTCAGCCAGTTTTTCTACCCCCTTAAGGTTTTTTAATGTGGCTTTAATATTGGTGTCAAATGATAGTATTGTAATCGTAAAATTTAGTTTCAAAAGCATATAACATATCGAGACAATAAATCTTTGCATGGATGATTTGCTGGCAAACAAATTCATAGATGCAGATCTGTCTACCGCTATATATATTGGTAAAGTCTCTTCCTCAAAAAACTCTTTAATATAGTATCTCTCTGTTCTGCCATACAACTTCCAGTCAATCTTCTTCAAATCATCATTAACCTGGTATTCTCTAATATTTTTAAAATCAAAGGAATTCCCACTTCGCTTAAATGCAGGATTATCAGATCTTACTGTAACCGGATATTTTTTCTTAATATTTCTCTTTGAAAAAAGATCGGCAATCTGACAGGCTATGGGATCTGGTTGAATCATCATTATCCTCGCTGGTTCTTTTTTATGAATTAGATTGTTTTAGCTATAAGATAAAAATTTGAATCTTTTGCTCACCTTATTAGAGTAAAGTAACATATATCTTAATATTTATAGGCTAATGGCACCCCTGAAACAAGCTATCTATCTGCTTTAAATTACTATCAATCAGATACATACAGAAAAACTTAGATCACCTTAAAAAGACCTAATGACTACAAACCTTCCAAAAAATAAAAGATTTGAAAATTTTATCTTTTCCAGGAGGAAGGCTATTAATTTCCTATATAAGTTCTTTTTGTTCTGAAAAGTAGATCTTCGATTATACCCTTCTTATCTACTGAAGAAGATTCTCCTTCAAAGTTTAGCATTATTCTATGATTTAAAACATCGAAGGCAAGATCAAGAATATCATCAAAAGCCATATTTAATCTACCATTTATTAGAGCATTCCACTTAGCTCCCCTCATCAAGGCTATAGCAGCTCTTGGTGATGCTCCGTAAAGTATATAGTTTTTAACAAGTTCGGACTCTGTCTGATCTGGATGAGTTTGAACAACTATTTGAGATATCATCTGCCTGAATTCTTCTAAAACAACAACCTGACTTTCCAGAGATGCCAGTTCTTTCAAATTTTGAAAAGGCATTATGAATGCTTGTTTTTCTTGCTGCTTACTCTGGATTTTATCTAAATCTTGCTTTTTATCATTTGACTTTTCATATGGATCATTATCTGAACTAATATCGCTTGTATTGGTTATGTTTTCTTCAACCTGCCAGATTTCGTTTTTCTCGACTATCTGTTTTAGTATTTTAAACTCCGGGTAATCTGTATATATTTTCATAAAAAATCTATCAACCTGAGCTTCTGGAAGTGGATATGTTCCCTCCAGATCTATAGAATTCTGTGTCGCAATAAGCATAAAAGGCTTTGGGAGATCATAGGTTTTTCCTAAGAATGTTATTTTTTTTTCTTCCATAGCTTCAAGACACGCGGACTGCGTTTTAGGAGTGGCTCTGTTTATCTCATCAGCCAGGACTATATTTGCAAATATCGGACCTTTATAAAATACAAATCTCTTTTTCCCATTTTCTTCTTCCTGGATGATATTTGAACCTATTATATCTAAAGGCATAAGATCTGGAGTAAACTGGATTCTTGAAAAAGATAGGTCAAAAAAGTTTGAAAAATGTTTAACAAATGTTGTTTTACCAAGACCAGGAGGACCCTCTATAAGGAGGTGTCCATTTGCCATAAATGTTATAAATGCTTTTTTTATTTGATGTTCCATTCCAATAAGTCTTGAAGACATAAACTTGAAATAAGAGTTGTAAATATCTTTGAGCTGTTTAAGTTGTTCATCAATCATGAATATTTCCTTTAATACTTTGATTTATGCTGTAAAGAAGGATTATAATAAAAATAGTCAGGTTTATAAAACTAAATATTTTCAAAGATGCCAGATAAAAAGTTTGATTTGAAAGAAAAACAAGAAAGATCCGATATAAACATGTTATAGGTAATAGAAAAAAGGTGAAGTAACTCTTTTTTATTGAAAAATCAAAATATATCATCGATGTTATACACTCTGATAAAAATAAGATAAACACCTGATCAAAAATAATTTCTGGTTTAAAAAAGCTGGCATTTGATGATTTAAAAGTTACAAGTGCAATAGATATATTATAAATAAATGGAAAAGCGATACTAACAACAAGTGGAAAGTAATAAAACTCATATAATATTGCATTTCTTCTATTCAGTGTTCGGATTATGTTTAACTTTTGATGATTATAATCTACATCTTTTTCATACTTCTCAAGATCAAAATTTTTAAAAAAGAAAGAAAATACAGAAAAAATAAAAAAAATTATAGATTTTACTATTTCTTCTATAACAATAAAAACTGAACCTGAATATTTTTTCCCCAGAGAAAAAAACAATAAAAATATTAGATAAGAAAAAAATATGGTTAAAATAATAAAACAAAAATGTAACCTGTAAACAGTTGAAATATTTTTCCAGAGTTTTTTCATGCTTATTTTACTAGATTTAATATTTTTTGATTACTTCGCTCTTCATTATTTAATTTGAAGAGCCGATTACTTGACATCTTCGATCATCTGCAAATACTGCTTTATCAGCGATATAAAATACTGTTCATCAAAGCTAATATTGCTCTCCTTCAAAGAATACTGCTGCAAAAAATATTTGAATACAGCCAGCTTTTCCTCGGAAGTAAGTTGATTTGAAAGAGAATAAGATTCACTTTTATTGGAAGAAAAAATTGATTCCATAATCGTCGTAAAGTCCAGGGAGTTCTCAGAAGAGGAGGTTACATTATCTTTACTATACCCTGGAAGCATGTTTTGAGCGTTTTTAGGCTGATTGATAAATTCAGATTTTAAAAATTCTATGAAGCTTTGTTTATGTTGAATAGATTTATCAAATTCCATCCCGGTAGATACTTTTGGACCAATTTCCATCTTATTTTCATTTTCAATCATCTCATTTTTAAGTTTTGAATAATATGCCTGACTTGATATTCCTTCGCCCTTTTTATTTCCATTATTATCTCTTTTTTCATTATAATTATATGAATTGTTCTGCTCCATCATCTCTTTTTGTTGATATGAACTTTGCATAGATAGCCCTTTCATAAGCTGATCGAGAGCTTTTAAATATTCAGTGCTATCGATACCTCCACTTTCAAATGATTTTGTATAACTTTCATAGATTGACTTTAGAGTCTTATATTGTTCACTTTTATCCGAAAGCTCAGCCATCATCTTTAAAACCTTAGATTGCATGGTTGTTATAACTTTTTCTTCGTATGATAAAGGTGATAGAGTAACTTTTCCAAACTGATAATAGGAATATAAGGTACCTGAGGAAAATGTAAGGAAAAAGATTAAAAAAATAATAAGTACTAATCTCCAATTTTTCTCTGGTTTATAAAGGGTATAATTTGTTTTAGACATATGATCTTCAAGACTTTTAGATATTATTTTTGCTTTTTCTATATTCTTTTTTTCAAGACTTAACTTTGTCTCATACATGGATTTTATATCTATCTTTCTTAAAATTTTACCAGAAAAATTACCAAAAAAAGAAATAGTAAGAGAAAAAAAGAAAAGATTTGAAAGCATGAAATTAAAAAAGAAAATAGTCACTTTATTTGTCTTAAAAAAATAGGTGAAAATTCTAAATAGATTGAACATAATCAAAAAAAGCAATGAAACAAATATAAATCTATAAAAAAACTCAATCCATATAACTTTTTTTAAAGAATCATGAAGATATTCATGAAAAATAGGCATATTATCAGTATGTTTATCCACCATTGACCTCTTTACCAATCATTTACCTTTATCCATTTCACGTTAAAAATACTCTTAACTTTTCAGTGGAAAGTATAAGTACTGCAATCAAAATGGCTAAAACAAATAACATAATCGAAAGAGGAATAACTGTCAAACAAAAGTAAAGAAGAGGAAGAAAAACGATAAATACAATACCTTGAAAAACAATATTATGTTCATAAGAATCTTTGATTTCCTTATTTAAAGATAACTTGTTGGTGCTATCTAAACTACTTTCCTCTTTAATAAGATCATGTTTTTTGCTTATATCTCTAACAAAATAGTTAATAACACCATATAAGGCAAGGATTATCGTAATCCTCAGTAACATATTAAAAGTGGTTTTAGAATCGAGAAGAACAATCAATCTAAACCAGAAGAGATTGAATGGAATAATACATAGAATTATCGATAAAATACTTGAAAGATTATTTTTAGCAAAAAATAGATAGATCATTCCACCAATCAGTGATAAAAATGAGACTGGAAGATAACTCTGTATTCTGCCATAAGAACCATCGGAATAAAAAAAAATGATTATTAGTATAAATATCAACTGCAAAATCACTAAAAATAACCTGTCATTTTTCATTTAATAAACTCATCTTCTTTATAATATTAAGTCTGAGATCTGATATTTTGAAAAGGAAAAGAGCACATTAAGCTTCAAAACTAATCATTTAATTATAACAAGCACTCAAATTAACTGGAAGTACTTTTTTATCAAAGGGAACCAAATAGCTGCAATTTTTGAGATTCAATATAATAATTGTCATCTTTAAATATTATTTTTATCTCACTGCTATCTATTATGGCATCTTTAAGATCTTTAAATGCTTCATCCATTGGTATCTTGCCCTGCTGAAAGAATAGTTTTTTAAAAAGATAGATAACATTACTCTTGTCCAGGTTATATGGAATTATTTCCATGTCTATCGTTCTGCTTTTAATTATATTAAAGTTGAACAGTTCTATTTTGTCAAATCTGTAATTTTTTTCGATAATTAAGGGAATATCAACATAATTCACAGATTGTGATATGTTCTTTTCAAAAATATCTTCCCCCTGGCAGGCAATTAAACAGGTTAAGATAAAGTTATCATTCTGATAATAGATCAAAAATAAGAAGAAAGGTAAGATAACCAAAAAACAAATGACAAGAGCCAGCTTTCTATTTTTTATCAAAATAAAAAGGCAAGTTATGAACAATGTAAGTAAAATATAAAATAAAAGTATTGTTCTATCTATCTGCCTTATATCAAAATAGTGAAGAGCCGATGCAATATAATTTGAAAAAAATTCATTACCAGGGTCTTGAGGCACTCTGATATAATTTTTAGAATTATCGATAGACATTCTATAGTAACTTTTATTAATAAATTTCACAGTCCCAAATTCATCTTCTGCCTTTTCATTTGCTATCAGATGGAAAGTAAATGTTTCCTTTTTCACCTTATCATAAACAATATCTATATCTATTTTTTCCAGATTTGATCCAGCATAAAAATAGCATGGAAAACTTTTCTTCTTTTCTTTAATATTAGACTCAAAAAGGATATGACTTTTACCTCCAAAATCATAACCGGTGATCTTAAGATCCAGTGAATCTACGTAATTCAGATCAAATAACTCTATTTTGTTTAATCTATATCTTACAAGCTCTTCGCTTGAAAAACTTACCTGAGAAAAACAGGATATTGAAAAATGAAAAAATATAAAAATAATTATAAGATTCAGTAAAAAATATTTTAAAAAATTATATTTATTATTTTTCATAATTTAACACTTTTCCATAGTTTTTTTAGCTGAGTAATACAGAAAAAAACTTCCGGGATCCTCTTTCTAACTTCGCTTAATTCTTATATAATAAGTTACAAAACATGAAAAAAGAAAAAACAAAATAAGATAAATTGCATTGGAAGGAATCTTTTTAAAATGCACCATTTTTAAACTATTAAAAGCAAGAGAAGATTGGTAATTTAGTGCTCCTAAATTTTTATTTATTGATATAGGTACCTGTAGATAAGTTTTTCCAAGATCGCTTATAATAATTTTATACTCTCCTGCCGGAATCAAAGTTGCGTCTAACGTAAAGTATCCTCCAGCTTTATTTGTCATCTGTTTTGCAAGAACGGGCATTTGCCCATCATAAATATACGCCACTGGCTGATAAAGCATAGGACTGCTGATAAGAAATATAAACTCATTGGAGTTCTCTACAATCGTGTATTTTTCTATTATATTCTCAATCTGAGATTCAAAATAATTTCGAAAAAGTCCCACCACATAGTTGTTTGATATAATTTCTTCCGTATAAAAACCATAACTATCAGATAAAAAAAAACCACTGTTTTTACTTCCATTTTTAACAAAGATAAATAGGGGATCTGATTGCTCATT
>JAAYUW010000075.1 GCA_012517545.1 Exilispira sp. | reverse complement strand
TAAACAGCTTGCTCCAGAAGAAGTTGAATATTATAAACAAGGTGCAAAAGAAGTTGAGGAAGAGATAAATAAACATGCAAGATAATTAAATTAATTATTTTTAGTATTTTCTTTGAAAAAATCATTTTCAATAATTTATTGACAATGAAAAAATGACGATTATTATTTAAAAAATGGATAATTTTGTTATAATTATATGAAAAAAAGAGTAAATCTTGTAAATTTTTCAATGATGCGATTTTACCGATTCTGTTATAAAGGATATAAAGGTTAATGAGTTAATTAACTTAATATAACTTTATACAGGGTCGGACTTTTTAGTTCGACCCTGTTTTTTTTAGGAAAAATATTTTAGTAATTAATAATGTTTTAAAAATTCAGGATTTAATAATGAATAAAAATTTAGATAAAAATTTTATCTTCTGGTTATTTTCTATGATGATGCATATGCCCGACTCTGCACTTCATTATGATATATGATTTTACAATGTAAGTAATGCAGGGTCGGGCTTTTTTAATCCCGACCTTTTTTATTATCCTGTGTTTATTGCATCTTATACAGGCTATAGCTTATTGATAGCTCTAATTCTAGCTGATAGGCTGTTACTCTAAAAAAAAGTTTTAGTAGACCATTAACTAAAAAAGCTGCAAAAAATGCAGGTAAATCTTCGAACAGGCCAAGAAACTAATTTTAAGAAAAGAGGAAATTGTATGAAAAAAATTGGAGAGATAAATAGAAAAATAAAAAAAGGAAAAGCCAGAGTTCTCACGGCAAATCAGTTTGTAAAGTTAACTGAAGAAAAAGGGATAACTTATGCATACAAAAATGTTGATATAGTGACAACTGCAACATTTGCTCCAATGTGTTCTTCCGGTGCAGTGTTAAACTTTAGACAACCTGAACCTCCGATGAGGATGGAAAAGATATATCTTGATGGAGTAAATGCCTATGGGGGACTTGCTGCTGCTGACTGTTACATAGGTGCAACAGAGGTATCGAACTCACAAAAAACTTATGGTGGAGCACATGTTATTGAAAAACTTATCAAAAATGAAAAGATAAGTCTTGAAGTAAAAAGTAAGGGGACAGATTGTTACCCTTTAAAAGAGCTTTCCAGGCATATTACGCAAGATGATGTAAATGATTTTTTTCTTTTTAATCCAAGAAATTGCTATCAAAACTATGCAGTTGCTACCAATAGTTCAGAAAAAACCCTGTATACATATATGGGGAAGCTTTTGCCTCTATATGGAAATGCAACTTTTTCCACTTCCGGTCAGATGAGCCCCCTTCTGAAAGATCCCGAGCTTTTAACCATTAAACCTGGTACAAAAGTTTTTTTAGGTGGTGGAACCGGATTTATTGCATATAGAGGAACTCAATTTTCATCAAAATCACAGGTAAATTCTTATGGTATTCCTATTTTTCCATCAAGGACTTTAGCTTTGATAGGAAATGCTAAGAAGATGAGTTCATCTTTTATCAAAGCCGCCTATCTAAAAAACTACGGTGTAACCCTTTTTGTAGGAGTTGGGATTCCTATACCCGTATTATCAGAAGAAATAGCATTTCATGCTTCTCTTTCGAATAGGCAAATAACAACTGTGATAAAAGATTATGGAAAAGAAGGTAAACCAGTAATTGGTGAAATAGATTATGAAACACTTTTTAAAAATAAGTTGACTCTATCTTCAAAAAAAATTCCAGCTTCCTCAATGTCAGGTGTTAAGATGGCATCATTAATATGTGAAATACTTGCTTATAGTATAAGAAATGGAAGTTTCTCACTCTCTTGCTATGAAGATGATTTTGAATATGAAACTAATGGAATTAAGCTTGTTAATGAAAGTTGCATACAAAATTTATCCTGTGTTGAATGTGGTTTATGTATTGGATATTGCAATAAAGGAGCACTTGTCCAGGTTGATAATTCTATTCGCTTTTACAAAGATAAATGTGATAGTTGTATGCTTTGTGATGATGTTTGTCCTTTTGGATTATTACCTTATGAAGTCTTTGATAAAAAAAGGGTTTATTATGGCTCAAAGATTTTATAGGAATATTTACGCAAACTATTTTACCTCTTTTGAGTTATCTTATAAACTATCAAATATCTTTATTGCTATTGATAGGTATGAAAAAGGGATGGAAAAGGCACTTCTTACTTGCCTTAAAGAATTATACGATGTTGTCGAATCATTTTGTGCTTTAAATCCAGAATTTTATTACAGCCTTGTTCCTGTGAGATTTAAATCTAGAAGTAAAATAATAAACGATATGATCTATTCAAGTAAAATGGCTGATGTTGGACCTATGGCTGCTGTTGCAGGAGCAATAGCCGATAGCATGGCATCATTTCTTGAGAGTAAATTCAAAACTTCTGAATACATTATCGAAAATGGTGGAGACATTGCACTAAAAACTTTGAAAAAGGCAACTGTGGGGATTTATGCAGGAGATTCTTTTTTTTCTGGAAAAATTGCCATAGAACTTTCAAAAGGTTACCATGGTGTTTGTACTTCATCGGGTAAAGTTGGGCATTCTTTAAGTTTTGGTAATGCTGATGCTGTAGCTATTGTTTCAAGGAATGCTGCTATCGCAGATGCTTTTGCAACATCGTATGCTAACAGGGTTAAAACATCGACTGATTGCTTGAAAATTGTTAACGGGAATATACATCATGCTATTAAAACAATATTGATAATTATAGATGATACTTTTGGATATCAGGGGAAAAATAAGGTAATTCAAACAAATAACATTTTCAACTATTTGTAATAGTTTTTGTTTTGAAGCTTATAGAGATATTGACGGCGCATTATTGGTTTTAATGCTAGAAATGACGGATTAGAAGAGGAAATTTAAGATTTTCAATTGACATCTTTACAATTTTTGTCACAAAAATTCTTTTAAAATTAGGTTCATCCAGCAAATTCGTGCTTCACTTTGTTTTATTTGTAAAATGAGCAAACTAGCTTTTTTAAAATAAACAGGAACCTGCCAGATGAACGAGGGTTGATATATAAGGCTCAATATCTGATAATTTAATGTTAAAACTTCACGCTTCGCAAGTTCATATGGCTAAACCACAAAGAAATACTGCTAAGAGCTTAAAAAGAACCGATTAATCGGAAGTACTTAAAATTATGGAGGAAAAAATGAAAAAATTAATATATGGTTATCCAAAACTTGGTGAAAAAAATGAATTTAAAAAAGTTACCGAAGCCTTTTTTGATAAACTGATTGATGAGAAAACATACATTGAAAAGATAAATGAACAAAAATTAAAATATGCAAAAACCATACTCAAATATTCTGATTTTTTTATTTGTAATGACTTTTCAGCCTTTGATTTTGTACTTGATGTTGCAATTATGACAAATATTACAAAACCAAGGTTTGGAGATTATCAAGGTCTTTCAACATATTTTGAAGCAGCTAGAGGTGAAAATTCCTATCCACTTAAAAAATGGTTTAATACAAACTATCATTACTTATGCTGTGAGATTACTGATACAAAATTTTCTCTTTCACAAAACATAATTCTTAATGATTATTTATTCTATAAAAAAAATGGTATTGAATCAACAGCCTCTGTAGTGGCACCATTTACTTTTCTTACCCTTAGTGAAATTAATGAAAAACAGATATGCGGTAAGATAAAAACGAAAGATGAAAAGGTTATTTTTAAAAATATATCAGACTCTCTTGTCGATGTTTACAATAATATCTTAAAAGAATTGGAAATTAATGGTTGTAAATCTATTATATTCTATGATCCAGCACTGGTATATGAACTATCATCCTGGCAGTGGGATATTGTTGAAAGGATATACAATAGAATATCTACAAAACTTGATATTTATCTTTTCACTTTTTATGAAAGTGTTGATTGCTATGATAGATTTATAAAACTTCCAGTTGATGGTTTTGGATTTGATCTGGTTTCAAATGAAAAAAATCTTGAAAATATTTTGAATTTTGGTTTTCCAAGAAATAAAAAATTTTTTGCAGGAATTGTCGATGGAAGAAATATATCCAAGAGTAACATTGAGAAAAAGGGTAATATAGTTGAATTATTATCAAAAAAAGTTGATGATCTTATAATAACAAATAGTTGTCCTCTTTTCCATTTACCGATTACAAAATACAGTGAGAAAAATATGGACAAAAGAATTTTTGATAATATTAGCTTTGCTGAGCAAAGAGCCGGAGAACTTTGTGAGATACAAAGATATTTTAAGGAAAAAACAGATTCTATAAATGCAGCATATGAAAAATTTGATTTTTCAAGTACATTTTACAAAAATGGAGAAAATCAAATCCAGAAGCCTTTTAACATAGATAAAAATTATGTAGATGACCTGGCAGGAAAAATAGAAGATAAGAAAGTCGAGGATTTTGATCTTAAGAGAGAAAAAAGAACAGATTATAAGAAAAGAAAAGAAATTGTGGATAGAATTTTTAAACTTCCCCTTTATCCGACTACAACTATAGGCTCATTTCCTCAAACTCAAGAACTTAGAAAATTAAGGTATCAATATAAAAAAGGTATAATAGATAGGACATTTTATAGAATTGAAATATATTTGCAGATAAAAAATGCGATAGAGTTGCAGGAGAAGTTGGGTCTGGATGTACTTGTTCATGGTGAATTTGAACGATCTGATATGGTTGAATATTTTGCTCAAAAGCTTGGCGGCATAACAACAACAGAAAATGGGTGGATTCTTTCTTATGGAACAAGAGTTTATAGACCTCCAATAATTTTTGGAGATGTCAGAAGAACTCAAGCTCTTACCTTAGAAGAATACTCCTACGCACAGTGTTTAACTGAAAAGCCAGTTAAAGCTATCCTTACAGGACCTATAACAATCTCTCACTGGAGCTATGTACTGGATAATATTCCTGAAAAAAAAGTTCTTATGGATCTTGCCGTTGCTTTAAATGAAGAGATAAGGGATCTTGAAAAGGTAGGAGCAAAGATAATCCAGATAGATGAGCCTGCATTTAGAGAGTCAGCTCCAGTAAAAAAATCGAACTGGGATAAACATTTTAACTTTGCCTCTGAGATCTTTAATATTACATCATTCTGTAAAGATGAGACTCAGATCCATACTCATATGTGTTACTCAGATTTTTCGGAAATAATATCGTATATAGATAAGATGGATTTCGATGTAATTTCCATAGAGGCAGCCAGAACACAGGGAAAAGTGGCAGAAGAGTTTAAAAAGATTGGTTTTAACCGGCAGATAGGGATAGGTGCCTTTGATGTTCACACTCCAGAGGTTGCATCTTACGAAAAGATAAAAAATGTTGTAGATAGAGTAACAAAAATATTTCCAGCTGAATCAATCTGGATAAATCCGGATTGTGGTCTAAAAACCAGGAAATGGGATGAAGTTATTCCCTCACTTTCAAATATGGTAGAGGTCGCAAAAAGATTGAGAGAAAATACTGAAAATAGAGGGAATCATGAAAATAACTGAAAAATTAACTCGCGGAAGATCAATTTCAATAGAGATAATCCCCCCGAAAAGGGGGGACGATTGTTCAGCTATCTTTTCAATGCTTGATAGGTTTGTAAAATTTCAACTTCTTTTTGTAAGTGTTACAAAACATCTTAAAAGAGAAATTTTAGTCCCTTATAAAAATAAGTTTTTAACATTAAAAAATACAAATAGACCAGGAACTGTCGGGCTTACGCAGGCTATAATGACAAAATATAATATTGATGTTGTTCCCCATATTGTTATCGGGAATCAATCGATAGAAGATGTTGAAGATATGCTTATAGATCTTGCTTTTTGTGGGATTGAAAATATTTTTATTGTCAGAGGAGATCTTGCTGATAATGAAAAGAAGAGCACAGCAAATCATTCATTTTATTATCATTCATCAGAGGCTGTTCAGAGAGTCAGGATGCTAAATAAAGGACAATATATTTCGGTAAAGAATGGTAAGCCGATTGATTTTTGTATAGGAGTTGCCGGATATCCTGAAAAGCATTATGAAGCACTGAATCAATACGATGATCTTTTGAATCTCAAAAAAAAAGTTGATGCTGGAGCAGATTATATAATCACTCAAATGGTATTTGATCCTGTTATTTTTAAAAAGTTTGTTCTTAAAGCAAGAAAAGTTGGTATAAATGTTCCAATAATTCCTGGCATTAAGCCAATAACAAATATTAAATCTCTTTTTTCAATCCCTAAAAACTTTTTTGTTACAATTCCACATTCTTTTACTGAAAAAATAATGAGTGCAAAAACCACTGAAAAGCAGAAAAATATTGGGATAAATTACACAATTGAACTTATTGAGAGTCTTTATGATCAAGGAGTTCCCGCAGTTCATCTATTTACAACAAATATGGGAGAAGACATATATCAGATAATGAAAGAGTTGAGCTCTATCGTTTCTGCAAAAGTTTAGTTTTTCGAAATTTTCGGTTCTAGAATTTTTATTTTTTGTGGGTTCACTTATACTATTATCGAGTTTATTTGTTCTGCTATAGCAGTTTTTGAGCCATGTTTTCAAGAGTTTCAATTTTACTATTGTCGAGTTTATTCACAGACTTTAGACTTTTGACTTTAAACTGTCATATGAATTTTTAAGAAGATTATGCTTTTTCAACCAATTTTACAAGTTCGCAAACTACAAATCTAGCGTCATTCTCCTTTAAGGTTGAATATATAGGAAGAGAAATTTCGTTCTTAAATTGCTCAAAAGCTGATGGATAATCTTCTATTTTATAACCAATGGACTTATAAAAACTAAACATAGGCAGTGGAATAAAGTGAACATTTGTTGCTATCCCCTTTTCTGCCATTTTTGAAATAAGCTGGTTCCTTTGCTCCAGGGAGAATCCTTTTATTCTTAATGGAAAAAGGTGAAAGTTTGATTCTGTTCCCAGTTTGTCTTTATAAAAAGGAAGTATAGCCCAATCATACTTTGCCAGTGTGTCAATGTATATTTTATGTATTTTTCTTCTTTTTTCTATCATACTGTCGAATCTTTCAAGTTGAGCTATGCCAAGCGATGCCATGATATCTGTCATATTGCATTTAAATCCATCAGTAATTATATCATACTCCCAGGCACCAGGTTTTAGTTTTGCCATTGCATCTTTTGATTGACCATGAAGGGCATAGATTTTCATCTTTTTATGAAATTGATCGTCAATTATCAGGCCAGTTTTCAAGTTTTTTTTGTTAAAAACGGTAGCTCCACCTTCAGCTGTTGTAAGATTTTTAACAGCATGAAAAGAAAAGCAATGAAAATCAGCCTGACTTCCTATTGGACTGTTTTTGTATTTCGAGCCAAATGAATGAGCTGAATCAGCCAGAATGACTATATCTTCCCTTCCAAGTTTTTTACAAATCTCTTTTATCTCATCAAATCTCTCTGGAACTCCCCCAAAATCAACTGGCATTATTACCTTTGTTTTTTTATTTATGGCGCTTTCAAGTAATTTTAGATCCATCTGAAAACTATCTTTTTCAACATCTACAAAAACAGGCTTTGCTCTTCTATGGCATATAACATTTGCAGTTGCAGTGTAAGTGTACGGACTTGTAATTACCTCATCCCCATCTTTTATATCAAGCATTCGAAGGACAAGTTCCATTGCAGAAGTTGCACTTGAAAGAGCAATAGCATGATCAACATTGCAATAACTGGCTAGTTTTTCTTCAAACTTTAAAGATGATGGACCGGTTGTTATCCAGCCAGATTTTAATGTTTTTTTTACATATTTTATCTCTTTTGATGAGATGTCTGGTGGGGAAAATGGAATCTTCTTTTCTTGCATATTAAATCCTTAAAGCATTATTTATTTTATTCATTTAGAAACTTTCGATCGATACTTTTAGGCTTTTCGCCTTTTTTTTATAGAAATTTATATTTAGAAAATAAATATTCATCCACTTTTATCTGCTTATTTAAGAAGAGTGAGAAGATAATTTGTATGATGAACCTTTCTTTGTTCTGTAAATTTTCTATTTCTCTATAATTTTACATGGCAAATACAGCCAAAAAATTATCTTAAACAAGAATTATATCTATCTCTTATTTATGAAATATGATTGAAATCTTATTAACAAAAGCTACATCCTGAAAACTCTGGTGCCAGGAAATTTTTTTGAAAAACGATTGTGTATGTAAAGAAAAAATATTGATACTGGTATAACTGCGAAGCAAACATATCGTGACCAGCTTAATTGAATAATTTTAATAAAATTGTAAGATAGAGTTATATCTATTGTAATGCATATTAAACATGCTCCAAGTAAAAAATATGCCGCAATATTTAACCCTTTTAGTTTTGATTTTATTGTTACAGTAGTTAGGAAAAAACCCACAAGTGAAGAAATAATAACAATTGGAAGGGCTATTCTTATAGACCAATCGATCTGTAAATCAAGGCTATCAAGTCCTACTAAATAAAGTGAAACGGCAATAGTTGTAAATAGGCCAATTAAAGCTGGTTTTTTAAGAAAGAAGATAACAACTGTTGATATAAGCCAGCATAAAAAGATTGTAATTGAAGGTAATTTTGACCATGAAATTGTACTATCCAATATAAGATTGATAACAAGAAGAGAAGCAACAACGATAAGTAAAGATACGCTAAGAATCTCAAAAATTACGAGATGTTTTTTGTATCCTGGTAAATTACTGTAATAAGGGTAAGTTGCAGAATTGTTTTTAATGTTTTCTTCTATATTATTCTTATCATGATTTTTAATATTATTTGTATCTACGCATATATTTTGATCATTTTTGTTTTTAATCTTTTCACTAAAATAGTTTTCTAATGTATCATCTGGAAATATAGCTCCACAGAGAGGGCAAACTTTCACCCCATCTTCAAGTTTTACCCCGCATTTATAACAATATGGCATTACTTTTCTCCAAATTAATTATAGCACAAGTTTTATTTTCTTATCCAATTTTTTCAATTTTCTCTTATTTGCAGAGGTAGACCACAAAACAAATGATGAAGAAATATTTTTTTAGATCAAGTTCTCTTTAACGCTAACTTCAAGCCCAAGTTCAACTAAAGTACGAAAAAAGTTTTTCTCCAGTTCTCTTGAAGTAATCCTGGAACCAAAACAAATTGATAAGCAGTTTCTGTATGATATTACAGAGCAGTTTGTTTTTGTAGCTTTACCAGGAGCTGGAATAAAGTCAAATCTTTCAATATAATCTGCAAACTCATCGGGCAGGTTGACAGATCCAAAGTTGGATAAAAAGCAGGAGAGTAGCCCTTCTCCTAAAAGGTAAAAAGAGATCTTAAGCACAAAGATTTTTAAAAATAGTGGTATCATTCTAACAGCAAAAAGATATTCACTTGCTACATTTCTTTTGAGCATCTTAAGATGTTCCTTCTTTCTCAGATCTCCTTGAAACTGATGATGAGTAAGTTCAAATATCTCATCAAGAGAGTGTTCACCCATACGACAATCAACTCCTGCAAGCATAAATAGGGAAAAATTTCTAAGTGTTCTGGAAGGAAGAAATTTACGAAGATTTATTGGTATCTCGCACTTAATATGAACAGACATTCTCTTTCGTTTTTTTGCTGGAAGACTAAAATAGATTTTCTGTAAACTATAAATATAAATAGAAGATAAAAATTCCGTAAGTGTTAGTTTTTTCTTTCTGGCAGTTTCTAGAGTTTTTTCAAGGTTTAATGTTCCAACTATTATCCGATACCTGTTCTCTGGTAGTTCCTTCGAGGGTATATGGAAGGCAATTGGTAAAGGTTGAGGCTTTGGGATCGAACTTGAAAAGTACCTTTTATATGAATCTTCATATTCTTCATTAAATATAGAAGAAGATGATTTATTCAAAAATTTATCAGTATCCGGAGAATCTTTAATAAAACCTTTTGATAAAAAGTATTCATAGAGCAAAGTTTTTAAAAATTCCATTCCACCAAAGCCATCTGTAAGACTATGCGAAAATTCAGCATTTATGAAGTTTTTGAAGCATCTTATACGAAACAAAGGATTACCAGGTTTGTTGATATCATAATTTATACAACATGGTTCAATATTATCTTCTATCAAAGGTAAATTATTTAAGGGTTCGAGATAATACCAGAATAAACCTTTTTTTAACCTGCAATAAAAGTAAGGATATCGTTTTATTGTTTTTTCAAGTGCTACCAGTAGAAGGTTTTTATCGACTTCTTCCTTTAATTTTACTGAAAAACAAAATAATGAAGAGTATGTTTTATTTGAAACAGCAGGCATGATCGAACCAGCATTGTCAAGAATATAATATATACCTTTATTATCTTTTTGTTGAGTAGAGAAATTAGATATATTTAAAACTGCCATATAAAGTCCTGAGAAAAACATTAATATATAGTGTAATTTTTAAAAATCTTATTATTCATTGCTTTGCATTATTAATATTTCTAAAATATTTAAACACTTATTCTATTTATAATAGGACTATCCATTTATATTTTCTCTTTTTTTTAACTTTTGTGCTATTAAGGTATTTTAAAAGCTTTTAAAGTACTCATTCATATATATTAGTTAGTAATTTGTTACCCCGGTGGACATTGTCTTAATCTATCATATATAATAATGTATATCACTATTTCTAAATATATGACTATTTGCCATCTTTATTATGGTTTAGTATTTGTTTTAGCTGAATTCTTATCCAATAACCCATTTTGATGCCAGATTATAATGAAAGATTATGAGACAAAATAAACTGAAAAACATTTTACTGTTGATAAGAAGTATTAAACATGTATACTCAGAGTACTAAATAAACTATGCTATATGGTTATTAATCCGTGCAAATTAATAAACTTAAAATTGAC
>JAAYUW010000074.1 GCA_012517545.1 Exilispira sp. | reverse complement strand
TTAGCCTGGAAAGAGAATTCAATCGATAAGAGATAAAACTTTGTAAGTTTTTTTCATTTCTTTACTTTTGTAGAATTTACATATTTTTATTATATATTTTTATTATATTTTATTATATGTTTTATTATATTTTATTGTTTTTACAACTTTTGTTTAAATGCAATAATAAATATAAAACTTTGTTGCTTTGTTTAAAATGTAATAGCTTATATTTTAAATTTGTCAAGTAATATTTTAAAATAATTTAAATTTTTTTATATTAAAAAGTGAATGTTTTTTCAGCAGAGCCAATGTTGTAAGGTCACATCTATTCTTTAATTTTAAACTTTCAACAGCAGTATTGCCAATTTATTTCCTGGACTTTCGACTGTTCGCACTTTTAAGTGTTTTGAGTTAAAATCCAAATTCCTTTAATGCTTTTTGCAAAGCTCCATAATCCTTTGCTCCACCCTGTGCAAAATCTTCTCTTCCTCCTGCGGAACCACCGGCAACCTTTAAAATATCCTGCAATAATAATTTTGCTGAAACTTTGTTTGTCAAATCTCTGCTAACCGATGATAAGGCCATAACAGAATTAGAAGACCTATTTACTATTATTATGCAACCAACTTCTTCGGCTTTGAATCTATCTGCATACCTTTTCAAATTATCAATATTTTCATTTTCAAGATCCAAAAGGTAATAATCTATACCATTTTTTGTAATTTTATGGTTAAGTAACTTCTTAAAATTACTATCTGCAAGATTTATGCGAAGTTTTTGTAGCTCTTTTTTCATAATTTCATTTTCTTCCAGCATTTTTTCAACAAAAGATGGGATTTGCTCAAAAGATTTTGTTCCTGCTAAATACGATGTTTTTTTCAAAATATTCTTAAAATTATTAACTCTGTCAATAATATTAGACCCTGTAACAGCTTCTACTCTTCTAGTTCCAGCTGAAACAGAGCTTTCAGCGGTGATGGAAAACCCACCGATAAAACCTGTTGTTGGACTATGAGTTCCACCACAAAGTTCAATACTGAAATCAGGTATCTTTATGACTCTAACTCTATCACCATACTTTTCTGTGAAAAGAGCCTTTGCATTCATAGCTTTAGCTTCTTTTAAAGTTAAACCATCATACACTATAACAGGTAAATTTTTAAAGATTATGCTGTTAACTCTGCTTTCTATAAGATTTATCTGTTCATCTGTTAGTGGCGCAGGATGAGGGAAATCAAACCTCAAATAAGATGAGCAAACAAAAGATCCTGCTTGCTCCACATGGGAACCAAGTACCTCTATTAGCGCTTGATGTAGAAGATGAGTTGCAGTATGATTTCTCATTGTTGAATACCTTTTATCGATATCCACAATAAGAAAAAATATTAAGCTGTTCATTACATTTTCATCTAAAACAATATCCTTGCCATCTTCAACAGCAGCAAGATGTAAAGGTCCTTTCATGGTCTTATATACATTTTCAACTTTCAATATTACTTTTGCATAAGTTTTTAATTGATCTATTTCATTAATTTCTGGATATTTCTTCTCAAGATTAAATCTATTTTGTAGTATCTCAAAATCTTCCTTATTAAATCCCAATATTAAGCCCTCATCCGCGACCTGACCACCAGATTCAGCATAAAATGGCGTTTTATCAAAAAATATTGCAAGTACCTCATCATTGAAGCTATACGATAAGATAGAAGATCTTATAGCAAGCTTATCAGGCTTATCTGTATATCCCGTAAATATACTTTCTCCCTTCCTTAAAATGTGCCAGCCATCTTGATCGATAGTAGAAAAATCAAATTGAACTTTTTTCGTCCTCGATTGTTCTCTTTGCTTTTCCATAAGTCTTTCGAACCCTTCTTCATCACAGGATATGCCTTCTTCTTCGCAAATCATCCTTGTTAAGTCAAGAGGAAATCCATAAGTATCATGAAGTACAAATACATCCTCTGCTGGCAAAACATTTTTATTTTCTTTTTTAATTATCTCAAGTTTGTCATAAAATAGACCCAGACCTTTATCGAGAGTTCTATTGAATTTTTCTTCTTCATTCTTAATTATTTGCATAATCTGTTCTTGCTTGAGTTTTATTTCTTTATAATAATCCCCCATCTTCTCTACAAGAGAAGGAACAAGAAGATACAAAAATGGTTTCTTAATATCAAGATGCCTTGCCTGTCTTGCAGCTCTTCTAAGAATCCTTCTTACAACAAAGCCTCTACCTTCATTTGAAGGAAGCGCTCCATCTGCAATAGCAAATGTAATCATCCTTATATGATCGCAGATGATCTGAAAAGGAACCTGCTTTTCCTTAAAACTATACCCTGTTATAGATGTTAATTTTGATATAATATTTTCAAATAGATCCGTTTCATAATTTGAGGTCACATTCTGAAGAACTGCAGTTATTCTTTCAAGACCCATACCAGTATCAACAGATTTAAATGGAAGAGGAGTAAGTTTTCCTGTCAAATCCCTATTATATTGCATAAAGACCAGATTCCATAGCTCAAGATATCTATCACAACCACATGTTATACTGCAATCAGGCTTCCCGCAACCGACTCCAGGTCCCTGATCGTAATAAATCTCACTACATGGGCCACATGGGCCGGTTTCACCCATGGACCAGAAGTTTTCTTCATCTTTTTTTTCAATATCACCAAGCCTATATATTTTATTCTCTGGAACACCTATGATATCCTTCCATATATTATAACTTTCATCATCATCCTTATAAACTGAAATATACAATTTATCTTTATCTAATCCCATTACTGTTGTTAAAAACTCCCAGCCCCATATTATAGCTTCCTTTTTATAGTAATCACCAAAAGACCAGTTACCAAGCATTTCAAAAAAAGTGTGATGTCTTCCATCCTTTCCAACTTCTTCAAGATCGTTATGCTTTCCTGAAACTCTTATACATTTTTGTGCACTAGCAGCTCTTTTTAAATCACTTTTTACTTCTCCTAAAAAAATCTTCTTGAACTGATTCATGCCAGCATTTGTAAAGAGTAAAGTTGGATCATCATAAGGGACAACAGGAGAAGATTCAAAAATCACATGGTCTTTTTGTTTAAAAAACTCTAAAAATTTTTCTCTGATTTCATTTGAAGATAACATATAGATCTCTCCTTAATTATTAGCAAATTAATAAAATCTTATTCCCGGACTTTCGGCTTTCGACTTTCGACTGTGGTATATATACGTTATTGTAAAAAGGTAAATTGGAAATAAAATGGTCACCAGACATTAAAGTCAATAAAGCATATTTAAAGATAAAAGGCAATATTTTTTGGAAATTATCATAAAATATTGAAAATTCATCTATTTTACTAAGAGTTATGACATCTAAGAAAACGTGTTGACTTATTTATTTGCTTTTTGTAATTTATAGTTAAAATAAATAAACTAATAGATCGGCTTCATTTTGATTTTTGATAAAAATTTTAGAAATATATTTTACTGAATTATATATTTATTATTTTAATAGAATTTAGTGTTTTTCAAATATTTCTGATGGTAAGAAGTAAGTTTAGCAACCTTTTTAAGATTAACTTTAAGTTTTGATATATGACAATTTTTATTTAAACAAAATAATCATTGCTTTTAGAATTTTTAGTTATCGAAATTATGGTCTTAAAAGAAAATCCTTTTGAGGCAAGCATTTTATGAATTTCTTCAACTTCAGTAATTTCCTTTTTTTCAATAAGTTTTTTAGCCACATCTAATTCTTCATCTTCACTATAATTTTCTTCAATCAATTGTCTACATAGATCTTTTTTCTCTCTGCCAACTTTTTCAAGGATTTTCTGCTCAGTAAAAAATCTTGAACAAAGTTTTGTGTTTTTATAATGATCGATAAATTCTCTAATATACCGATCATCATCTACAAATTTTTTTTCTTTTAGTTTTGAAAGTATTCCTTTTATTTCTTCATGATCAAAGCCCTTTCGTAAAAGATATGCAGTAAGCTGTTTTTCACTTCTTTCTTTTCTTTCAATATAGTGAGAAGTTAAAACTAGAAGTTCCTTTTCTCTTGCTTTATGGTAAATATTTAAAAATATATCTCTGTCAATTTCACCAATATCGATATTATTTTCTGAAATAACTTTATTTGAAAGCCTATACATAGAACCATTTTCGTCCATTATTGTACTATACCCTCGTTTAAGAGGTATTATTGATATAATTTTCATTTAGAATCTCTTTTATTTTTTATTTTCTTTAGTTTTGGAAATATTGGAAATATCTATAAAAATAGTGACAAAATAATATTTCTCTGGACTGTATACGTATATCCTATATGTTTTACCTAAAGATTCACTATGCTTTTCAAAATCCCTGTCTACTCCATTAACTGCGACTTCACCGTAGAATTCTATCCAGTTAAAATCATCCTTAACGATGTCTGGAATGCATTCCTTTACTGTTTTACCAATAATTAATTCCTTTTTAAGCCCGGTCATTTCCTCAAATAGCGTGTTTACTTCTAAAAATTTGTAATCAATTGGCTTATTGTTTTCATCGAGTATTATTTTATGAAAAGAGTAGGCAAAAGGTAAGTTTTGTAAACCATTCAAAATATATTTATCATTCATAATTCCTTCTCCTTAGTTTAGTCTATTAATACACTGTATAATATAATATTAAATCCTTAAATCTCACAATTTTAGAAAATTAAATCTCAGCAACTAAATATGGGGACAATAGTCAAGAATTGCAAGTTCGGGAATAACTTTAACAATATTGTTCTTTGTTTCGTTGATAGGTAAATGTAGAAAAATAGAAGTATTAACAGTGCAAAGAGACTAATAGTGAAAAATTATTAATAGTATCCACAAAGTAACACTCCAATTCTGATTAAAATATTTTTGCCAATAATAAATTAGCCATCGTTCTAAATATATTTTATACATAACACTTTGAATGATTTAAAATAAAAAAAAGGACTGCAATAGCAGCCCTTTCGAAAAAAATGAAAAAATCTATCTTTTTGAAAACTGGAATGATTTTCTTGCTTTCTTATGACCATATTTCTTTCTTTCAACCATTCTAGGATCTCTTTTCAAGTAACCATTAGATTTTAAAACAGGGCGATATTTTTCATCAACCTTTACAAGAGCTCTGGCTATACCATGCCTTATGGCTTCACTTTGAGAATTAAAGCCACCACCTTTAACATTTATAAAGATATCATATTTCCCATCCGTTGATGTAACGACAAGAGGTTGCATAACAATCTCCTGAAGATCCGGCTGTGGGATGTAAGAATTTAAATCCTTTTTATTTATTGTAATCTTACCTTTACCATGTTTTAAAATAACTCTAGCAACAGATGTTTTCCTTGATCCTTTTGAGACAAACATTTTTTCCATCTTTCAAAGCTCCTTTTAAATAAAACACAAAACAGACTCTTCATCTTTTATTGAAGAACAAAAATAAAACTATTTTCTACATTCTACCAGAAAAAGTTATAGGTTTGGGATTTTGAGCAGAATGTGGATGATCAGCATCAGGATAAATATATAAATTTTTAAGCAATTGTCTACCAAGCTTATTATGAGGTAGCATCCCTTTTACAGCAGTCTGTAAAGGTTTTTCAGGATGCTTAACCATCATCTCTTCATATGTAGCTTGTTTAATCCCACCAGGTCTTCTAGTATGCCAATAATATATCTTTTTTTGATTCTTTTCACCAGTGACATGAATATATTTTGCATTTATAACTATAACATTATCACCATTATCCCAATATGGGGTATAATCAACCTTATTTTTCCCCTGCAAAATATTTGAAATATTAGCCGCAAGACGACCTAAAGTCAAGCCTTTAGCATCTATTATAATCCAGTTTTTACGTAGATCTGCTGGTTTTCTAAGTGCAGTTTTATAAACAATCATAAATTACCTCACACAATCTTCACTATCTTTTTTTTCTATGGCAAAAAATTCATACAATAAAAGTAAAAAATGTCAATAAATTTTAGTTTTTGAAATTTTATTGATTAAGATTAACAATCAATTATATTGAATTGAGAAAATTTCAACATTTAATTTTTTGGCAACTTACTATATACTTGTTGAAGGTTGTAATGATTAAGTTATTTTTTTTAAAAATAAAAATCCATTCCAGCTTATTTTTAGTAATTTTATTTCTTCTCATTTTTAGTTCATGTTCTTATAATTATTCAGATTTATATAACTCTCTATTGACCAATACAGCAAACAATTTTGAAGAGATAAAAAAAATATCTCTAAAAATATCACAATCTGCTGTTAATAACTCACAAATTAATAACAACAATAATATAGAAAAAGAGAACATTGAAATAGATAATGAATTATCTCTTTATATATCTAAAAAGCTAAAAGAATATAATTATCAACCAATTTTTGAAGGTAACTCATATACTGAGTATTTAGACGCAATAACATATCAATTTATCCAGGAACCAATCTTTGAGATTGTGGATATGAAAAACAAAGTCATAAAAAAGTATGAATATAGTAAAGATTACATAATTAAAATAGATCAATACTCAACATCTGGGTCTATTTCTAAACGAGCATTGACCATAACTGATCCTTCTCTATTTCCCGGGACTAAAGGTGATATTTTAATAATTTCAAAGGTGTTTTATGACGAAAAATATGATCCCATTCTTTATAATAACAAAATTTCTGCCATAATAACAAATGTCTCAGAAGAACAACTTATCTCCGGTAATTCACTGCTTTTATCTGGTAGTATTATTTCTTCAAAAAATGATGGTTTTATAAAGGTTTTTGTTAATGACAAAACTTTTTCAGAAATTGCACAATATACATATCAGGGATTTAAAATAAAGATAAAGTCAAATTTTGAATTTAAACCTGTATCTATTTTGCAATCTGCAGGTATTATTCCTATCAAAAGTGATAATTTAACTATAATAGTAACCCCTATTACAAACAATAACTCAAATATTGCTTACACCCTGGCATATGCAAAATATATACAGGACAATAAAAAATACTTGAAACAAAATGTAATATTTCTTTTTTCTGCAGCTGATGATTTTAACTTTTTTGGAAGTATCAATTTCCTTTCAATTTTTAATTCATTTCCTGAGAATTCTTCCTGCTTTATTCTTGAAGATATAACAACTTCTTTATATTCGCTCTTTGAAAATGAAGAAAATGGTAGATTCGATCAAGATAAAATAATCTTAACAACAGCCATGAGTAAAAATAATGCAAAACAGCTTGACCGTATTATCTCCCGATTCGACAAGATATCAAAAAAAGAAAATGTTGAAACTTTAATAAACACAAAAAACTTTTCTCAAAGCCATTTTGCATATATATATAGTGGTATAAATGCCTTAACGATTAACATAAAAATGATTGATGATTGTGAAAACACTATTAGAATAAACCCTAAAAAGATAAATCTTGTTTCTCAATTTTTTGATTCATATTTACTTCATTCAAAATATTACAAAATCATTATAATAATTTCTGTTAGCATTGTTACAATTATCCTTTTGCTGATTTTATTTAAATATAAAGGGAATAATAAAGATAAAGGAAGAAACTTAAGTTGAAATATAAAGGTGAACTTGCAATAGCATTCTCTGCGGTCCTTTTTGCTGTCAACTCAATTCTTGTAAAGATAATTTCCACCGATTTTTCAGGAAGTTTTATATCTCTTTTGAGATTCATCATAGGCATTATTCTTGGGTACTTTTTTCTGAGATTTTCACATGTCCCGATAAAAGTTTATGATAAAAAATCATGGACATTAAGAGGTTTTTTTGGAGCTCTTTGGATGATAACAATGTATGTATCAATCTCGATGACATCAAGTGGTAGAGCCACACTACTTTCAAATACCTATCCTATCTTTGTTGCTATATTTGGATTTTTATTTTTTAAAGAATCAATCTCTATATTTTCTATTTCAAGTCTTGTTCTATGCATCTGTGGTGCATCATTCATACTGTGGGATGGGAGCCACTATGCTAAACTTGGTGATGCTATAGCGCTAATATCCGGCATAACTGGAGGACTTGCAATAATCTACCTTAAAAAGGGAAGTGCAGTGGATCACCCGATAATAATATACCTTTCAACCTGCATTTTTGGTTTAATTTTATTTCCTTTTACTTTAAATGAATGGGAAAACTTAACATTTCAAAGTTTTTTATTGATAGCACTGAATTCAACTATAGCCTTTATAGCACAAGCTTTCATGACATATGGTTACAAATATACAACTGCTGTAAAAGGCTCTATAATATCATATTTTGGTATACCTCTTACTTTAGTATTCAGTTATTTTTTCGTTGGAGAAGTTTTTAAACCAAAGTTTTTTGCTGGAATTATATTGATATTGGCTGGCCTTTTTTTGACCATTTTTAACGCCAGGGATATTAAGTCTACTTTTAAAAACAAAAATATTTCTTCACGCCAATAAATATTTAGATTAGCGATGTAAAGATTTATATAATGAGCCAATATTAAAATAAAAATAGCTTCATCCGGTAAAATTAGTATCTATCTCTATTCGCTTCTTTGTATCGCTTAGCTGTATAAAGAAATATATTAAGAGAAATATAAATATAAGACTAAATATGTTTATTTTTGATATGTTTATTCTTGTTTTCAAAATTTATGCATTTTTTTGAAATAATTATGTATCTGTTGGATGAACGAGGACGGTGTATACTATGCTATAAAAATATTACTTTAATGTTTAAAGGTAAGCATTAACCAGATAAACGTAAAAATATTAGAGTATATTATAATGTATTAGTAAGTTTTTGAATTGATAGCAGTATCATAATATATTAATATTGATCAAGGTATTTTGATATACTTTCAACAAAGGGTGGCATCAATATACCCTTTTCAGTTATAATTCCGCTAACCAGTTTATTTGGTGTTTTATCAAAGGCTGGATTATAAACATTTACGCTCGTTGGAGCCGTTTGTATTCCCTGAAACTTTCTAACATCATCGGCATCTCTTTCTTCAATGGGGATATCTTCCATATCCTTTGCTTTTGTATCAAAAGTAGTATAAGGAGCTGCTACATAAAAAGGAATCTTATGATAATCTGCCAGAACTGCTAAGGTGTATGTTCCAATCTTATTTGCAAAATCACCGTTTCTGCATATCCTGTCTGCTCCAACTATAATTTTATCAATTTTTTTTTGCTGCATAAGAAATCCTGCCATATTATCACATATTGTAGTAACTTCTATACCTTTTTTCATAAGCTCATATGCTGTAAGTCTCGAACCCTGAAGAAGAGGCCTTGTTTCACAACTATAAACCTTCACTTTTTTCCCACTTTCATAGGCTTTATATATGGTGGCTAATGCAGTTCCCCAGGCAGAAGTAGCTAAAGAACCTGCATTGCATATGGTTAAGATCGTTTCATTATCATTAATTAGTTGATTTCCATATATCCCTATCTGTTCGCAAATTTGTTCATCTTCCTTATGGGTTTCTATAGCATTTTTCATAAGCGCATCATATATTTTTAGTTTAAAGCTTTGAAACTCTGAATCTGCTAAGATTTTTTTATCTTTAGGCATATTTTCATTCAGAATATTATTGATTATCATTTTAGATCTATTTATACAATTTTTTAAGTTTATGGCTGTTGGTCTTGATTCTTCGATCTTTTTTATCTTTAAAAACAATGAATCAACATACTCATCATATATATTTATTGACATGCACTCTCGTGCAGCTATTGCTGCACCATAAGCTCCAGCAACTCCAATAAGAGGAGCACCTCGAAGACGCAAGCTTTTAATAGCTTCTATGAGTTCATCAACAGTTTCAATATCCTTATACTCTTCTCTAACAGGAAGAAGTGTCTGGTCTATTATTCTTATATTTCCATTAATCCATTCTATTGTGTTAAACTTCATAACCCCTCCCATTAAAGTTAATTTTGCTTTAGAAACATTGCCCATAAAGACACACATTAAGGAGAAATTTTGCAAGATTAAAATCTTCTGATTTATCGTTATATCATAAAATATATATCATAAAAATATTCAAAAGTCTGAAGTCATAAGCCAAAAGTTCGGAAATAATACTTTATCACTGCA
>JAAYUW010000073.1 GCA_012517545.1 Exilispira sp. | reverse complement strand
TTTAAAAATATCGATTATCAAAAAATTTACCTATCTTTATATTCTAAATTTTCTTTAATAACAGTTTTTTGTTTTTTAATGATTGTTATTTATTTATATGTTAAAATTGTAAAAAAATATATTAAATCAAATTTCAAAATAAAAAAACTTTAATTAGCTATTTATCAGGATCTTAGTCTTTTTGTGTTGATGGCTATTACTATAAGGATGAATAGAGTAAAACCAGAGTTTATTTCTTTAACTTTGTTTGTAGGTCAAAGCCATATAAGAAGATAACAGGTGAAAAAGATTTAAATCGTTTTGCTTTCTATTAATTTTGCTCTTAAATTTTTTCTATTTGAATTTTTATTTTAGAAGTTAAGATTTCTAAATAATCCAATAATTTTTACTTTGGAATTTATTAAACTACTACTTGATAGATAATAAACTTGTTATACAATTTCTACTCTAATGCTATTTGTTGTTCCTTCCTTTCCTATTGGAAGCCCACTTACTAGAATAATGTTATCTCCCTTTTCAACAAAATTAAGTTTCAATATATCCTTTCTTATTATTTTTATAAGTTCCTCGAAAAGATCACATCTTTCTATTATTCTTGGAAAAACACCCCAATTCAAAGCCAGCTGGTTGTAAGTTATAAAATCAAATGTATAGGCTATTATTGGAAGTTTTGGTCTGACTTTTGAAACCATTCTGGCTGCGTAACCAGAAGTGGTAACAACTACAATGGCTTTAGCATTTATGTCGTATGCTATATGCACAGCTCTTGTAGCTATTGCAGTGGTTATATCAGGATTCGCAGGCATTCTGGTTAGCTTTGTAAGTATATCATTGAAATCAAGACTGTTTTCAACCTCCTTTATAATTTTAGTCATGGTTTCAACCACTCTTATCGGGAATTTACCTATGGCTGTTTCACCTGAAAGCATAACGGCAGAACTTAAGTCATATACCGCATTAGCCACATCACTTGCTTCAGCTCTTGTTGGAATAGGATTATCTATCATACTTTCAAGCATCTGAGTTGCAGTTATAACTGGTTTGCCAGAGGAGTAACATAATCTAATAATCCGTTTTTGGATTACTGGAACTTTTTCAATATCGTTCTCTACTCCAAGATCTCCTCTAGCAACCATGATGCCATCAGAATGTTCAATAATCTGTTCAATGTTATCCACGGCTTTTTTGTTTTCTATCTTCGATATAAGTTTGGTTTTGCTCGATTTATCTATAGTTTCTATAAGTTTTTTTACCTCAAGTAAGTCTTCTTTACTGCTTACAAAAGAAAGAGCGATATATTCAAATTCATTTTGAATGGCAAATGCTATATCCTGTTTATCTTTTTGTGATAAAAACTTAAGGCCATAGTTTATGTGAGGTATAGAAAGGTGAGCCGCTGATTTAAGGAGTCCACTGTTTGTAAAAGATACCTTGATAGTATTTTCATCAATTACTTCTACCACATGAGCCTCTAAGAAGCCATCCATCATAAGTACTTTTTGACCTACTTTAACAAGTTTGCCAATATAAGGAAGATTTGTCAGCAGGACATCTTCTTCCCCGGATAAGGTGCTCGCGATATCATCCTTTTCATAAGATTTTATTACGAAAATACTATTTGCTTCAATTTTTATAGGCTCTTTGTACCCATAAACTCTGACTTCTGGTCCTTTTGTATCGAGAATTAAAGATAAGGCTACATTTCTTTCTTTTCTAATTTGTTTGATAAGCTTAATAGAATCGATGGCTTCTTCTGGTGTAAGATGCGAAAAATTCAACCGTATAGCGTTCATTCCTGCATCTATCAGCTTTTCTATAGTTTCTCTATTATTCGTTGCCGGACCCAAAGTACAAACTATCTTTGTCCTTTTCATAAATTCTCCAGAATTTAAGATTAACTTTATTTTATTTTAGGTTAATTTATTGTCAATTGATAATCACTTTAGATGGATTATTGGCTGTATGTTGTGCCCTTATTCTGGAGTTTAGAGCTATCTATGCTTTTTTTATAGGAAAATCCTATATTAATTTTTTAATAAAACATTTTTACTCATGTATTGAAGATTTTAATAAAAGGATTCTTTATGATTCATTTTGAAAAAATTACAGAAGATAATTATCGTGACTGTCAGGATATTGAAGTTTTTGAAGACCAGATTAGTTTTATTGGAAATATTTCTCGTTCTCTGGCAAAAGCTTATATCTTTTACGAGACATCTTATCCATATATTATTTATAATGATGACAACATAGTGGGTTTTATTATGTATAGAAAGCTGAATGAGTTGAAAAATTACCTGATCGATAAAATAGTGATTGACAAAAAGTATCAAAACAAAGGATTTGGGAAAAAATCTATTTGAAAAATCAAAGTTTTATGCAGTATTTTTTCAAAAGTATCCATTTAAGAGCACTGCGTACTTGAAATCACATAAAAATAAAAATAGACATACAAGGGGAGAAAATGAAATCCATAAATAAATTGGCGGGTGTTTTTGCTCCACTTATTTTTTGCCTATCTTTTACTTTACAGGGAATTTTGCGCGAAGATTACGATCCTGTGAAGATGTATATCAGTGCTTTATCTATTGGAAAATATGGATGGATACAGATAGTAAATTTTATTCTTTTTGGAATTTTATTATTTATTTTTTCGGTCTCTCTTTTAAGAGATGCTAAAAAAAGTAACACAACTATGACTGGGCCAATTTTATTAATAATATGCTCTGTATGTTTCTTTTTATCCGGTCCTTTTGTAATGGATCCTATAGGTACAGTTAGCTCAAATATTACAATTCATGGCACTATTCACGGTCTTCTAGGAGGGATTGCTTTTCTTCTGATGCCTATCATATGTTTCGTTTTTTATTATTTCATGAAAAATGAAAGTAATTTAAAAAAATTCAGAAATTGGACCTTGATTTTTGGTATAGTAATTTCCCTTACTTTGCTTCTGTTCACTTTTGCAACAAAGATTGAGAGCTTAAATAAAGTTTTATCAGATTTTCAGGGGTTTCTGCAAAGATTGGTTCTTATGCCCTATATGCTTTGGGTTTGTTTGTATGCATTTAAATTATATAGCAGGTCTATTAAATCATATGATAGTAATAAAATCCCTGAAAATCTAAAAAATTACTAAAAAGTATTTTAAATGCTTCAATTAAAGGTAATAAGTTTCAAAACCTGGAAACATTTGAAAATATTTAAATACAGTGGATTATAAGAATCTCCTTTTCATGTAATTTCACTATTTATTTGATTATACAGATTTTTTATGTATGCTTTCAGCAGGTGATTAAATTTATTTTTTATCTCAAGAGAGTCATTAAAATTTATAAATTTCAGAACTAAATAAAAAAAATTAAAGATAGATGGTATATGGATGGCATTTTACTTCTTTATAAACAAGATGATATAACTTCAAGCAATATTGTCGAAAAAATTTCAAAGAATTTTTCAATAAAATGTGGTCATACAGGTACTTTAGACCGTGCAGCTGCAGGCTTACTCATTTTAACTCTTGGAAAAGCTACAAGATTTACGCAATACTTTCAGCATCTTGGTAAACAATATTTAGCGAGAGGAAAGCTTGGTATTGTTACTGATACATATGATAGAAATGGCAGGGTGATAACAACTTCAGATTTTATCCCAACCGATAAACAGATAAAAGAAGCAATACTCTCTTTTATTGGTAAAAGTGAGCAGATACCCCCTTCTTATTCCTCAAAGTGGGTTAATGGTGAAAGAGCCTACAGGCTTGCAAAAAAAGGGGAAAACTTTAAGCTAAAACCAAAAGTAGTAGAGATATCAAATATAGAAATTTTAGATATTGCTTATCCATACTTTGAAATAAAGGTAGATTGTTCAAGTGGAACATATATAAGATCTTTAATAAAAGATATCGGTGATAAACTTTCATCCGGTGCTTATATGTCTTATTTAAAGAGAACTAAAATCGGAGATTTTGATATTTCCAAAAGTTATAAATTAGATGATATTTTAAGTATGAACAAAGACCAGTTCGAAAAATTACTTATTTCACCATCTGATGCTCTTTACTTTTTTAAGCCCTTGCTCTTAGATGATGAAAACATTGATAGATTTAAAAAGGGACAAAAGGTTAAAATTCCTGATCAGTTGAAGGATTTTCGATATTTCCCTTCTCAAATTTTTTCTGATAATTATTTTGATGATTTGAAACATATTAAAAATGGTAACGAAAATTGTTCCGCAGACAATTTTAATGAAATTTCATCTATCAGAGGATCACATTATGGTAAATCAAATAATTACGAATCAAAAAATGATAGATCTTATGATAATGAATTATCAGATGGTGGATTTTATCGCACGGGTGATGATATATTTAAGGTGATAGATAAAAAAGGAAATTTTATTGGACTTGCCAGTTTTCTTGATACATATATAATAAAACCAGAGCTTGTATATTAGACAGTATTATGATTTGTTTAAGTTTAGCATTTATTTCTTTATGTTAACATCTTATTTTTAGAACTTAATTTTTCTATTTGTTTTAAAAAAAATGCAGAAAAATACAAGATTTATAGGTGAGATAACTTTTTATAAAATAGAGCGTAGACTTTTTATATTGCAGTTGAAAGTAAGCAGATTAAAAGCAGGGTTAATTGTGGAAAAACTATAAACTTTTTATGCTGCAGTTGAAAGTTCTAAAAAATAAAAAAAACAAGGGATATAAAGCCTTTGAAATATAAAATAATAAAAGCAGGAAAAAAACAATGTTTCCCATCCGTTTAGAGGCCGTTACACCTTTTAGAAAGCTAAATAACAATAGCAGACGAATCAATATCCATTATAAAAAGGAAAAAAAAGGAAATAAGAATTTTATCGGCAATTTTTTGCATAATAAGACTCAAGAAGATAGTGATAAATCTGGAATAACTCAACAATTTATCGATATGCAAAATGCTCGACTTAAAGATAAGCATACTCAAGTCAAACTCGAACAAGATGCTCAACTCAACGAAGAACATACTCAGGTTAAAGCTGGACAGGATACTCAAATTGAACAGGAATCCGTTCATCAAAATGTCGAAGAACAGGAGAATCTTCTTGAAACTGATAAAGTCACCATTTCTTTGAATCAGGGTGAGCTTCTAATCGTGACTGGACCTGAAAATTCAGGGAAAAATGAGCTTTTATTACAAATTGCTGGCATCAAAAAGATTCATTCAGGTAAAATTCTTTATTTTGATGAAGAAAAATTGCCACGTAATAGGAAAAATTATCTTATATATGTTCCTTCCAGTCAGTTATTTTTTGAAAATAGAACTGTTGAGGAAAATATCGTTATCATGTGCGAGCTTGCAAATATTCCATTTAACTATGCATCCCGTAAGATAAAGCCACTTTACTATATTTATGGACTTGAGAGGATGAAACATACTGTTGTTAAGGATTTACCAAAATCGATAAATTCGATATTAAGCTTGTTTGTAATGGAAATTATTATGCCAGAAGTTTTGATAATCGGTACTCAGGACTTTTACGGTGATCAGATTTCGGAAGATTTTTTCTTTGAAAGGTTATCATATATAAAAAATAAGGGAATAGCCATTGCTATCGCATCTCAAAGATTTGGTAACCTTAATTATGCGGATAAGATACTTCTTTTATCAGAAAAAGAGATTCTCTTTAATGGAACTAAAAGGGATCTTGAGCAACTAAGCACAGGACAAAATATTGAAATTGGTCTTATGGAAATACTAGAAAAAAGTTATCATAAAAAATTTGGGAAATAGTATGTTTAAAAGAGCTGTGGGACTTTTTACATTTTTATTCTGGTCAACTTATCTAAATTCTAAAAGAGCTTTGAATTTGTTAGCTTTAGCCTTGATCATAGCAGTAATTATATCTCTATCATCTTTTATTCCTGTATATAATTCTATTTATGGTATCGTAAACAGCGATAAAGGAGTTAGACTTCAATTTTCAGACAAGTATCTTTCTTTTTCAGAGCAGATTATAGATAATCTTGAAAAGCAGGGGATAAAGATTAAGTTATATGATACTCTTGATCTTGCTATAAGTGATCTTGGGAGAGGAAAAATTTCTGGAGTCCTCTTCTTTCCAGAGAATTTTACAATATTTTCTCACCTGGCAAATATATCTAAAACAAATACGATAAAACCGAGAATTAGTTTATATACAAATTCTACCAAATATTCAAAAGAAATAAAAGTTGAACTTTTCAATGCCTTTTCAAATATAGTTGAATCAAAAGTTGTTCCGATTGAAATTACCGAAACTATTTCAAATGCGTCCCTGCCAGAAAGGTACCACTTCCTTGCATTTTACATAATATTTATTTACCTGTTTTCATTGTTCTCTTCATACAATTTTGGTTATTATTTGATTCAGAAACAATATTATGAGTTTTTGAAGTCGATAAATCAAACTCTTGAGTCTATCTTTGTTGTTCTGTCAGTTCTCATATCGCTGCTTGCTTTTCTAATTACCTCTTTATTTTTGACTGCATATAATTTAAAATTTTCAAGCTCTTTTTTCTTAATGGATAAATACCTTCCATTAATTATTTTTTTGATAGCCTTATCTTCATCTCTTTTGGGATATGCAATAGCCTATCTGGGAAAGAAAAGAAACCTGCTTTCTATTTTAGTTGTAACAGCATTTGCTGTTCATCTTATAACTTTTCCAGCTTCTGGATATACAAATATTGTATCGATTACTTTACAATATCTGAGTTCATGTATAATGATTATAAGCTCAATATTTACATCAGCTTCTTTTAACCTTTCTGTATTGCCAGCTATTTATCTCGGGATAATTTACAGTATTTTTTCAGCAATTATTCTTTATTTTTCAGCATTAATATATAGAGAAAGGTATTGAATATAGATAGTAAAAAGTAACACTACTAAATGTAATAAAACTATTTAATGAAAAGTTGATGTATTTATTCGCTAAAAGTAATCGTAAACGCCAGCAATTACTTCTATTTTCCGGGACAGCAATCTTCAACAGATCTTGGAATCCCTTTTCCCTTGAACATCTTATCATAAAATTCACTGAATTGTGATGCAAGCTTTGTGGACCTTGCTTTGAAAGCATTTTTATCTATCCACATAGAGTTAGGATGTAAAATTGTATTGTTTTCTATACCAGGGCATGAAGTCGGTATATAAAGGTGGAATAAGGTATCTTCATCTGTAAAAACATCTTCAAGATCGGAGGCTAAGGCAGCTCTAATCATAGTCCTTGTCATGGAAAGAGGTATCCTTTTGCCAACTCCATAAGGACCACCAACCCAGCCTGTATTTACAAGGTAGACATTTGATTTATACTTTAAAAGCTTCTGCTGGAGAA
>JAAYUW010000072.1 GCA_012517545.1 Exilispira sp. | reverse complement strand
TATTTTTCTCAAATTTACCCATATTTAGTTGCGAAGAGCCATTTTTCTAAACTCTGTGTCCACATTTTGGGGGAAACTTTTTAATCTCAAATATTTTTAAGAGGATCATCTAAACATTTCTAAAAAATGCTCTTTTACTTTTAAAATTGCCTGCTACAATCTTTTATTTTTTGATTTACTGTTTTTTAAATTCAGGATTTAATTTTCTTGAAAAAATAACTTTAAATCTTATCATTTGTTTATGAAATCGAATGATGATATTCAAAAGTTGATGACTCTTAACTTTAAAGGTGGAGTTGGTAAAACTACTATTACTTTTCTTCTCGCCCGATATTTTTCTGAAAATCAAAAAAAGAAAGTAATTCTTTTTGATCTAGATCCGCAAATGAATTTAACTTATCTCTTATTATTCGATGGTAGAGATTCTTTTACAGCTGAAAAAATAGCCAGGTGGTACTACGAGTACGAACATGGGAATTACAATATTGTTAAAGCTATTAAAGTATTTTATGAAGGTAAAAACTGGAACTCTTTTCCTGTTAAAAAAATGTTTATTAAGATAAACGAAAATCTTTATTTTATTCCATCTATCATTCAGCTTTATTGGTTTGATCTTTATAATAAAAGATTAAAAAAGATAGATGAATTTATTACTTCCCTTGTTGAAAAAATCTTACAGGAAGAACAGTTCTCAACGAGCGAATATTTTTTGTTCGATTCTCCACCAGCAATAACATACCTATCATTGAGTACACTAAATTTTTGTAATAAAATTATTATTCCAATGGTTCCTCATGTTTTTGCTGCTAGAGGTTTAAACCTGATACTTTCAACTATGAGAATACTGGAAATATCAGAAGATAAGGAACTTTTTATTTTGTTAAACAAAGCAAGAGAATATAAAAACTATCTTTCTAACGATAATAAAAAGATTCTCGATCAATCGAGAAAAATTATTACAAATTGGTCTAAAGAGTGGAAATGAAAGATTTCTATTTGCAGTGAATACATAAAAGAAGATTCTGACATTGCAAAAATATCACAATCTAAAAGAATTCCTGATGGCATGAAAAATATATTTGAAAACATATCAAAAGAAATAGGTTTATTATAGATGTTTCAACATTAATACAATAATTGAAACAATCTACACTTGACAAAATGAAAATTTAATTCTTTTATTAATAAAATAAATCGGGAGAATAAGCGATGCCAGTTACTGCTCAAGATAAAGCAAGCCTTGTTAAGAAATTTGGCAAAGGTGAAAACGATACAGGTTCTGTAGAAGTACAGGTTGCCATTTTAACTATGAGGATTAATAACCTTACAGAGCATTTAAAAAAATTTAAGCATGATCATTCTTCACGAAGAGGCCTTTTAAAGTTAGTAGGTCAAAGAAGAAGACTTTTAGATTATCTTAAAAATAAAGATCTTAACAGATATAGAACAATAATTAAAGATTTAAATTTAAGAAAATAATAGTATTATTTTTTAATTATCTTCTATAATTTTGAAGTGCTTCTGAATTTTCTGGAAATATTTTTAAAATTTAGCTAGCACTTCAAAATATTTAAAATAATTTTAAAAATTAAAGTTTTTATTCAAGGTTATTTCTGATGCTTAATCTTAAAATATCTTATAATCCAGATTTAATAATCTATAAATTTATCTTTTTGATTGCACTTCTTTTTACAAATGTTTTTTCTTTTATATTAATGAATGCATTTTTTGATTTTATTTTATAAGGTTTGGCTTTAATTTTAATAAATAGTATAATACTTTCATGACTGATTTGATATTTTAGGTTGATATTACTTTTAAGCTTTTCGCAGTTTTTTTGTATAGTTTAACCACGCAAAGAAGTTAATAGCGAAAAGGCTATTTTTCAATTTGCATTTTACTTTGCATCTGTTTTGTACCTGTTTAGTTACAATTGTCTCAAGCAATAATATTAAGATTTAAAAGAAACCGATTAAAGATAAAGTTTAGTTATGTTAGTTTTTCAAAATTGATTTAAAGGATATATATGAAAACGAAATTTGATGTTGATTTTGGTAGCGGAGTGCTAACTTTCGAAATCAATAAAGTTGCAAGGCAAGCAAACGGCTCAACACTTGCACGTTTTGGAGATACTGCGGTTTTGTCTGCTGCTGTCATGGGTCCAAATTTAAAACAGGATTTTTTCCCTCTCACCGTGCATTATTTTGAAAAAGCCTATGCAGCAGGTAAGATACCCGGTGGTTTTATAAAACGAGAGGGTAAACCATCCGATAGAGAAATACTTGTATCCAGGCTTATAGATAGGCCTATAAGACCTTTATTTCCAAAAGAATTTACAAGAGAAGTTCAGGTAGTATCTTATACTATAGCGACAGATCAGGTTCATACACCAGATGTTCTCGCCATCAATGCGTCTTCCGTTGCTCTAGCTGTCTCTGATATCCCATTTATCAAACCTATAGGAGCTGTCAGAGTAGGTTATATAGATGGAAAGTTTGTTATAAACCCGGATCTTAATCTTATGACAAAATCGGAACTTGATATAGTTGTTGCTGGAACTTACGATGCAATAACCATGGTTGAAGGAAGTGGTAGGGAAGTTTCTGAATCCCTTTTACTTGAGGCTTGTAAACTGGCTCATCAACATATTCAAAAGATAGTTACCGGTATTGAAGAGATTGCTAAAGAAGCAGGTAAAGCTAAGATCGTTGTAGAACCAAGAAAGGAAGATACCAGATTAAATGAGGCAATAAAAAATCTTGTAGAAAAAGAACTTGAAGAAGCTCTTTTTATTCACGATAAACTGGAAAGACAGGATGCCATAGAAGCTGTCAAGCAAAAATATTTACCAGAAATTAAAAAGATATATGCTAAAAGTTACCTGGAAGAAAAAAAATCCGAAATAAATAGAGCAGAGCATTCAGATAAACTTGATATGATAGATAAGGAAGGTCTTTTAGATGAAGAAGAGGAAGCTCTTTTAGAAGATTTTGAAGCAGATTATTATGATTATTTTGATGCCATAACCAGGAACTTGATGAGAGAGAGTATATTGGGGAAGGGAATTCGACCTGATGGTAGAAAAACAAACGAAATAAGACCTATTTCAATCGAGTTAAATCTTTTTAACTATACTCATGGTTCTGCATTATTTACCCGTGGTGAAACTCAGGCACTTGCCATAACGACACTTGGTTCAATAGGTGATGCCCAGATACTGGATAACATTGAAGGTGAACTTTCAAAAAGATTTATGCTTCATTATAATTTCCCACCATTTTCAGTTGGTGAAACAGGCAAATATGGACCACCTGGAAGAAGAGAGATAGGTCATGGACATCTTGCAGAAAGATCTATAGAGGTGATGTTACCAGATTACGACACTTTTCCTTATGTTATAAGAACTGTCTCAGAGATACTTGAATCCAACGGTTCAAGTTCGATGGCAACTGTTTGTGGCACATCACTTTCTTTATACTCAGCTGGAGTTCCCATGCAACGACTTGTAGCTGGTATCGCCATGGGCCTTGTTAAAGAAGATGACCGGTATGCTATTCTTTCAGATATTATGGGGATGGAAGATCATCTTGGAGATATGGACTTTAAGGTTGCCGGGACTTCAAATGGCATAACTGGTTTTCAGATGGATGTTAAAATCGAAGGTATCAACTTTGATATTTTTTCTAAAGCTCTTGAACAGGCAAAAGAGGGGAGAATGCATATCCTGTCTTTGATGAACGAAGCTACTGCAAATATCCCCTGTGCTGTTTCAGAAAAAGCACCTAAAATTTTTATTATGCAAATTGATGAGGAGAAAGTGGGAGCTTTAATAGGTCCGGGAGGAAAGGTCATAAAATCTATCATATCTGAAACAGGAAGTGATATAAGTGTAGAACCAGACGCCAAGGTAGTAATATCAAACAGAGATAAGCAAATGCTTGAGCAGACAATTCAAATCATACAAAACACCATAGATCCTAACCCAAAAGTTGATGAAGTATATACTGGTGTTGTTAAGAAGATATTTCCCTATGGTGTACTTGTTGAGTTTATGCCTAAGATTGTCGGGATGCTTCATATTAGTGAGGTTTCAAATACAAGGATAAACTCTATAGAGGAGAAATATCGGGTTGGAGATAGGATAAAGGTTCGTTTAATAAGGATAGATGATCAGGGGAAGTATTCATTGAGTGCAAAAGAGTTTAATTAAGATTAGACCTGCAAAATTTGACTTATAATTATCGGGAAGATAAATATATTTTACCTTTAATATGTTTTTAGTACTATATTAGTTGTAAGATATGACGTTTAAGATATGTCATATTTATGTGTAGTAAAAATTTTAGTAATATTCAGGAATATTTGTTATATTGAAAAAAAAATTATTTGAGATTATTACTAAGTAATAGTTTATTTATATTGATATGGATTTTAATAAAGACCTGGTTATATAAAGGTAAAAGATTGCTTTTAGCAAAGATAGTTATTAGCAAGAATATATTTAATAAAGCAAAGAAAATCACGCGAATTTATAAAATGAAAGCTAAATATAAACAAGGAGATAATATTTATATATGAACAGCATTAAAATAATCCCGGTTGGAGGATTAGGAGAGATAGGGCGAAATATGACTCTATTTGAAACTGAGTCAACAATAATTGCTATAGATTGTGGTCTAAAATTTCCAACTTTTGAAATGCATGGTATCGATTTTGTCATACCAGACTTTAATTATTTGAGGAAGAAGAAAGAAAAATTTAAAGCATTGATTGTTACCCATGGTCACGAAGATCATATAGGTGCAATCCCATTTTTGCTTAAAGAC
>JAAYUW010000071.1 GCA_012517545.1 Exilispira sp. | reverse complement strand
TTTTCCAGTAACATGCTATATTGTTTGTTCCATTATAATAATAACCTGCAACATAGATATCAGATCCTGATACATATATGGAGTTAGCTTTACTTTTAGAACTTGTTTCCAGGTCAACCTTTGTTTCATCTTTCCAGTAACAGGCTATATCTTCTGACCCATTATTATAATAGCCCGCGATATAAACAGTAGTAACAGGTTCTACAGGATTTGGACAGCTATAAAACATGGAAAAAAGCAAAATCAAAAAAAACAAGATAATGATTTTTGCATTTCGAATTTTACCCATATACAACTCCTTCAAAATATTACTATTAGGTATATAGCCCAGGTAATCCAACTTTTCAACTTTTTATTCTTTTTTAAACAATCTTTTTCTATGGCTACTAGACCTATTCTGCACTATTGAAATATTTTTTTATTCTTTTATTTGAGTATTTCTAAAATTACCGAAAAGATAAATAAGCAAAAAGGAGTTTGCGATGTATAGAATAAGTACAATAATGCACAGCCAGAACATGCAAAAAGATATGATGCGTCTTGAAGGCAAAATATTTAACACAAATAATAAAATATCATCTGGTATAGCCTTTACAAGACCTTCCGAAGATCCAGAAAATTTCCTTTCAACCTTGCGATTTCGTGATTCTCTTGATTCCGTAAAAAAATATATGAATAATGCACAAAATGCAAAAGAACATCTTGATTATATAGACTCGAGCCTTAATCATATGACACAAATATTTCAAAGACTTCGTGAACTTGTAATACAGGGGGCAAACGGAACACTTGACATAAATGATCGTGAAAATATTAAAAAAGAGGTTCTTCAACTCACAGCTGAGATAGCAAATACTGCTAATGAAAAATATAATGGAAAGTATCTTTTTAGTGGTTTTGAAATTCTAAGACCTCCTTTTATTTTAACTTCAATAGATGGAGAACTTCAATCTGTTTTTTATGTGGGAGACACAGGAGAAATGACTGCTGATATCGGAGATTCAAATAAAATTGCCTTTACAATTCCGGGAAATAAGATCTTTTACTCCGAAAATCAAACAATTATACCATCAAAAAATCTGTCAAATTTTATAGTTCAAAACGATAGTAAGATACGGATAAATAACATTGATATAAATCTTTATAAAGGAGACACTCTCGATGTTATAATTGAGAGAATAAATAGAGCAAATGCTGGTGTAAAAGCAAACTTTGATATAAATACTCAGGAATTCTATATAGAAACATTATATCCACATCAACCATTTTTAGAAGATATTGATGGAACAATTTTACAGGATATGGGGATAATAGATAATATAGGAAAACCACCTTCAAATATATCATACACAGCCAGAAAATATGGTGGAAGTTTATTTGATCAGCTTATAAATTTTTCAAAGGCACTTGATTCAAATGATATAGAGTCTCTTTCTACAAGGACTCTTGCCTTTATGGATCAATCACTAGAGAATATTTTGAGATATCAAAGCGAAGTTGGTGCAAGAGCACAAAGAGCTGATCTGGCTATTGGGCAATATGAAAACCTGAGTGTCTTATTTCAAGATCAGCTATCTAATGCTCTTGAAACGGATGTGACAAAAGCCATAACTGACCTTAAATCTTTTGAACTCATGCACCAGGCTACTTTACAGATTGGTTCGAAAATCTATGATCTAACACTCTTGAACTTTTTGAAATAAATGATTTTTACTTATAAGTTATGTGATAATATCTTTTCATTTTTTGATGATAAATAATAGAGTCAAAAGTCGAAAATTTTTGATCAAAAGGGTCAAAATATAATCAATTAGACATAATCTGGAGGATAATTGTGGAAAAAGGCTCAGTTTCAACAGTTAAAAATATAAATCTTGGAACCTTTAGTGTCACCGAGAACCAAAAAATAACTTTTTCCGAAGGAATTTTTGGATTTGAAAATATCAGCGATTACTATCTTATAGATGCAAATATTGCGCCTTTCATGTTGCTACAGGCTGCTGAAGATGAAGCAATTGGTTTCATAGTTTGCGATCCATTTTTGTTTTTTCAATCTTACGAGTTCGACCTTAATGAAGAAGCAAAAAAAAGCATTAACCTTGAAAAATCAGAAGATTTACTTGTTTTGACAATAGTTACACTTTCTGATAAAATTGATGAAGTAACCGCAAATCTTGTAGGTCCTATAATAATTAATATTAAAACACACCAGGCTATACAGTATATTGTTAATGATCCTAAATATACAACAAAACATCCTATTTTCGTTAAATAGAGAAGTATTTTCTTTAACTTAGAAAGATATTAAAAAACAAAAGGAAAAATCATGCTCGTACTTTCAAGAAAGATAAATCAAAGCATAATGGTCGGAGATGATGTTGAAATAATGATTGTTGATATCAAACAGGATCAGGTTAAAATAGGAATTATGGCTCCAAAACAGGTCAAAGTATATCGAAAAGAAATATTTGAAGAGATCAAGGCTGCAAATATTGAAGCTCAAAATATTAAACCTTCCAATCTTGAAGAATTACTTAAAAGAGCTCCTAAAAAGCAGGAAAATGAAAATTTCGAAAAAAACAATAAAAAAGATATTTTAAAAGAAGAAAATGATAGAGAAAATAAAGATAAAAATTAATGCTTAAAGCTACTGGATAAGACCATAAATATCTTTTAGACTTGATAAAATTATTTCAACCATAGAGTTAACTCCGCCTAAAATGAGATCAGAAGAGGCTCTCTTTTGTTCAAAAACTTTATCGGATACGGTCAAAAGAGCAGCTGCCCGTTTTCCATATTTTTTAGCCAATCCAAAAAGAGCATAGCTTTCCATCTCAACAGCTAATACTCCATAAGAGGCAAACTTTCTATAAAGATCAAGATTTTCCTCATAAAAAGTCTCGGAAGTCAGTATATCTCCCATTATAAGCTTTTTATTATGAGATTTAGCACTTTGAAACAATATACTGTTAAGATAAAAATCTGAAGATGCAGAAAATGCTGCATTATTAAATCTTTGAGAAAATATATCATGCGATGAAGATGAAGCAACAGTGCAAATGATATCACCAATATCAACGGTGGAAGATATTGCACCACAGGTTCCGATACGTATTAAAACCTCAACTCCAAGAGTAACTAGTTCTTCTACAACTATTGATAAAGAAGGAGTTCCCATTCCTGTAGTCTGTATCGAGATAGGTAGATTATTATAACTTCCTGTAAATCCATACATTAAGCGATAATCTGTATATTTAACTGGATCTTTAAAATATTTCCTGGCAATATACTCGGCTCTTTGAGGATCACCAGGAAGAAGTACAACTTTTGCTATCTGACCTTGTTCAGCATGAATATGTATAGGCATAATTCCTCCACTATCTTTTATTTTTATGATAAACTTTTAAATTTAATTTGTCTTGCTTCCCTTTAACCATAAACCAGCGCTGGCTAAAAACAAAATACCTAAAAGAGGATAGTAAATAAGGGGAATAGGTATCTTTGTTTTTACTATCAGTGTCTTTGATAGAAGTATGAAAATAGAATAAAAAAGCATAATTATCGTTATCGATGAAAGAAGAGCAATACCGAGATTCAACCTCGGAAAGCCTTTGGCTATGGAAAGCCCGGCTATGGCAAATAAAAAACAGGCTACAAGCAGTCCAATCTTAAAATGAAGTTTTTCATCAACCATTCTTTCATAGGTTCCAGCTTTTTTATTTTGCCTGACCATCTTCGCAAGCCTGTCTATCCTTGTCATCAATAAAGAATCTCCCCCATCATATGAACCTGCAGGTTTATTAAAGAAAATATATAATTTTTCATAGTCTGTCAATGCATCTCTTCCGTCATTATAGTGTATACTGTATGAACCATTTAATAAGGTAAGAGAGATAAGATTATACTTCTCAAATGAGGAGTCTAAGAAACCTTTTTTGGCATAAATAGTATTTAAATATTGAGGCCCATCTTCAGTTATAATAACATCATAGTAATACTTCATTTTTCCAGATGGAACTATCCTGTCCACATATAATTCATAATTCTTAAACTTTATGACCTTTTCTTCCTGAAGAGCTGACTCTATCGTTTTAACCTGATTTTTAATAAACTCTTTTAAGTATAGTTTATATGTATAAGGATACAAAAAATCCATATCTATATAGGTTAAAGCGCACACAAGTAAAGCAAGTATCAAGACCGGTTTAATAAAATATTCTATCTTAAAACCAAAACTTTTGAGTGCTAAAAGTTCATTATTTATGGCAAAATATCCAAAAGTAAGAGCATTCGCAAGATTAAGTCCAACAGGCATAGATATAAAAAGATGCATGGGAACAGTCAAAATAAGTAGTTTAATTATTGTAAAAAAAGACATATTTTCTAAACTAATAGTTTCAAGTATAATTCTAACCTGCCCTAGCACAAAAAGAAGAACAAAAATACTTGAACTACCAATAAAATATACAAAGGTTTGCTTTAAATAATAGATATCTATTCTAGATAAAGGAATAATTGTTTGAAAATCGTTCTTTTTTTTCATTTTATTTTTAAAACTCTCTTATTATATTTTTACAACAGTCTAAAATCGAAAGTCAGGAGAAAAAAGTTAAATTTTCTCTCAAAATTATCCATACTTAGTTGAGAAGAGGTTATATTATTAATCATCTTCAATCAAAATACATTGCAATCCCCTGATTAAGAGAGCTAATAAGCAAGTATCCACCGTAGTCTATACAACTTGTTATTGA
>JAAYUW010000070.1 GCA_012517545.1 Exilispira sp. | reverse complement strand
TAGCTTTTATTTTAAATTTGTCAAGTAATATTTTCTAATATTTTAAAATTTTTTTGAAAAAATTTAAATTTATACTTGATGTTTTTTTCATATTAATTCAGGCTTTAAACCTTTCTTTTATTTTTAATAATAATATGAAAAAAGAATATTTTATTAAAGTTTATCAGTCAAATCTATTCTCTGACTTTCGACTATAGACTGTAAACTTGAGGCTATAGTACCAAAAAAAGTGAAGAATTATGCTTATTTTAAAATAAAAACATTAAAATTAATATTATGATTCTATGCATAACAAATTGATATATTGTAGATAAGGATATTTACCTGTTTGAAAAAAGATCTATTTTTTATTTTTTGAAAAATGATTGTAAAGTTTGATAAAAATATAGAAAATAAATTGAACAGCAAATGTCGTAAATACGCCTACTACAAGTAAAAATAAGCTTTTAAGGATAACGGAGCCACCTTTTACTGCTAATAATATGCTTTCCATAAATATTCTCCAGATTTTTCATCATTTAAATAAATATTTTACTCTTATACAAATAAACAAATATTCTATTTATTCATATTTATTTTAAATATTTTATCCGTAAAAATTTTGCACTAAGCTGGTTCATTTGATTGAACTTATTGAAATAAAAACTGTCAAGAGCTACTAAGATTATTATCTTAATAAAGCTAAGGTTTATACCATAGATACATTATCCTGGCAGCTTTGAGAAGATTAATTAAAGTTAGTGTTCTAATAAAGCTAAGGCTTACACTGTCAAAACTTTATTCAATGCCTTGTCTTAAAGAGTTATCAAAGGGACGAGAGCTAAAACAAGACCTCCAGCTATAACTGAACCAAGTTGACCTGAAACATTCGCACTAACTGCTTGCATGATAATAAAGTTACCTGGATCCTCCTCACTGGCTATTTTCTGTATAACTCGGGCACTCATAGGGAAAGCAGATATCCCGGCAGCACCAAGCATAGGATTTATCTTATTTTTTCTAAAAATATTTAAAAGTTTTGCGAACAAGACACCACCAGCGGTATCAAAAACAAATGCTATTAAACCAAGACCCAGAATCTTCAATGTAGAAACTGTTAAAAACTTTTCAGCTTGCATCGTAGAGCCTATTGAGATACCAAGCAAAAGAGTTGCTATGCTTCCCAGTTCGTTTTGAGCAGTTTTTGAAAGCCTTTCCACGACTCCAGCTTCTCTTAGTAAGTTCCCAAGCATAAGAGCTCCGATCAATGGAACACTCATTGGTGCAACAAAACCACAGATCAATGTAACAACTATCGGAAATACTATCTTCAAGGATTTGGGAACATCTGACTCAATCTTTTGCATCCTGATCTTTCTTTCATTTTTTGTTGTTAAGCTTTTTATAACAAGAGGCTGGATTAAAGGGACTAAAGACATATACGAATAAGCGGCTACAGATATAGGTCCAAGGTAGTCTTTTGCAAATCTGGAAGCTACATAGATAGCTGTAGGGCCATCGGCAGCTCCTATTATGCCTATAGAGCATGCCACTTTAAAATCAAAACCTAAAAGACTTGCAACTGCAATGGTAGCAAAGATTCCAAACTGTGCAGCGGCACCGAAAAACATCATAAATGGTTGTTTGAACATAGGAGTAAAATCACACATCGCCCCAACTGCTATAAAGATAAGTATGGGAAAAAGTTCAGTTGCAATACCAGCATCGAATAGAATCTTTAGAAACCCGGGAATGCCTTCATACTCCAATACAACAGAAAGAGGAAGATTAACGAGTATGGTTCCAAAACCGATTGGAAGTAAAAGTAGAGGTTCATACTCTTTTTTAATGGCTAACCAGATTAAAACTATACCAACGGCTATCATTATAATGCTCTGGTAAGAAGTAGATGTGAATCCAATAAATAAGTCCCTCATCAATCACTCCATATAATATAGAATTTGTAGATAATAATACTCAATGTTAATAAAAAATAACAATAAAAACGTAAGATAATATTTAAAAGTACCTATATTTTTTTCTTACCTTCATATAATAGTATTAGCTCAAATTATTAAAATAAAATAAAGTAAAGTAAAAAATTTTTAGTTTATTACAGTCTGAAAGTTTTCTAAATATGATCAAATTTAAAAAAGTAAAAACTTAAAATAGAGTAATAGACAAATAATAACTGTCAATACTATTTAACGTTAAATAAAAAAATATTTCAAGCTATTCTCATTTTTAGTTTTTTCATTCATTAATCCAGGAATTGTCCGTTATCTAACAATGAAATTTCCCTTAAACTTTCAATTCGATTCCTTTCTTGATAGCAATTATAACGTTATTCAACATTTAAGTATCCCTTAAACCTTGTTTTCATGCTCAGATGAACAAAAAAAAGAAAATATAGAGGCGAAGAACTATTGAAAAATTAATATAATTTTATATAATTCAAAAGAAAGGATTGATAGAATGCCATTTAAATTAAATATTTGTTCCAACATATCAGAGCTCATCGAATCTCTATCCTTTAATATATTTCAATACGTTCAAAATACTGATCAATCCAATATATTTAATCCTATAAAGATTGTTACGCAAACAGAAGGGTTAAAAAAATATATTGGTTATCAGGTATCCTTAAAGAATGCTTCTCTTTTCAACTATCAATCCTTTAATCTTACCTCATTTTTTGTTGATATTCTTGATCTTATTACAAATATTGAATCCCCAAATAGTTTTGAATCTCCTATAAATCTTAAATCATCAAGTGATTCAGATAAAAAGAGTAAAGCTAATAAAAGTACCATAAATCATGATTTTTCCAGGATTAAAGAAAATGTGAGTTGGTTTTTATTTTTTTATTTAAAATTCTCCTGTGATGATCTATTATTTAAGGGAGAAAAGTTGATTGACACTGAAACTAATGTAGATGATAAACTTCTTAATTTTTCACTTTTTTTTTCCGACCTTTTTGAACAGTATGAAACATATCGAGACCTTGACAAATGGATAGACTTACAAAACATAGATTTGAAAGAGGTTGATCTTAAAATTTTGATAAAAAAAATAATAAAAAATGATGTGTTATCTGCTGGTGATCAGAGTTATTTGATAAAAATGATCATCGAACAAAATGATATAACGAGGTATTCTTTAAAAAGCAGGATTTTAAGTTTTGTTGATAAAATTCAAAAAAACATGCTAGAAAAAGAAAAAGTAGAAAAATTTTCAAAAATCCCTGTATATTTTATCGGAATTGACTCTATTCCTTTGATTTATCTTGATATACTGATAATTCTTTCCAGAGTGATGACAATCAACTTTTATTTTTTATTACCTGAATATTTGCTCCAGTGGATTCAAAAGGGAGATTTTGAAAATTACCTTGCTGCAAGAGATATTATTGATGAGAAGAAGACTTTAAATACTCTTTATCAGGATGCTATCAACAACTCTAATATCGGGAGATCCTGTACTGAATATATCAAAGACTTTATCTCGTTTTTTATATATTATTTAGGGGTTAATGATTGCGAGTATCAAATATTTTCCGATTATAACTCAAAAAAAAATTTATTAAATATAAATGAAGATGCTAAAAAGAAATCATTACTTACAGAATATAAAAGATTTATAAGTAACTCTGAAATTTCCCAAACAATTACAGAAGATACAAAAGAGTTAAATGATGATTCCATCCAGATATTTAGCTGTTATACTAATCTTCGAGAACTTGAAGTTACAAAAGACAGGATATCTGAAATCTTGAAAAATAACGAAGATATCTCAGTTGAGGATATTGTTATTTTAACTCCTGATCCACAAAAGTATCTTCCATTTATCGATTATGTGTTTTCGATGCAAGAACCTCGTATTCCAGTTAAAACAACAACTAGATTCTCAAATAAGACAAAAAAACTTCTTGAAGTTTTGCTAAGTTTTTTAGATCTTATGGAAAGCAGATTTGAAAAGAGCAAGTTTTTTGATTTTATCAGTCTTGATCTTGTTAAGGAGAAATTTAAAATAACTTCTGATGATATTTCAACGTTTTCTTCTCTTTGTGAAACTTACCTTTGGGGTACTGATAGAGAAGATATTGTCGAATTTTATCAAGAGAATATTGACGAAGAAGGAACAGATACTGATACTTCAATTAATTTTGAAAGTTCTCAAAAAACAAAAAATAAGATAAACTTTAGTGAGACTTCTTTTGATTTTGGGTTCTATCTTGAATCTATATTTTTAAAGATTTTTTTGGGTTTTTCTTCTAAAAGTTTTAAAGATGATGGAATTGATTGTAATTTTGATTTTAGATCAGATCTTTTCTTCTGCAATAGGGAAATAAACATTGAAACGCTTGATCTTGTCGGTAAGTTTTATAATATTTTTAATTTACTTTATCTTTTTTATAAAGAAGCAAAAGTTGCTCATGAGTGTTGTTATTTTGCAGAATATTTTCACAGATTTTTTGACACTTTCTATCCCAAAAATATTGACTATGTTGATAATCTGATATTTTTAAAAACTAGAGTATTGAATTTTTTTGATAGCGGATCTTTATGGGAGAATGCTATTTATCCCAATGCATCTATATCTTCAAAGATAGCATTCGATTTTGTCAGGCAAAATCTTAAAAGCTATGGTTTAAATATAGGATATGCGATAGGCTATGTAAACTTTTCAAATATAATTGAATTTAGAAATATTCCTAAAAAAGTTATATTTGTTATTGGGATGGATACAGGCTCTTTTCCAGAAAATGAGATAAAAAATGTCAGCAGTATGATAGGAAATGAACTTATAAAACCATTTGAAAAAGAGCTCCCAACTGATAGAAAGATTAGAGAGATGGATAAATACCTTTTTTATGAAACTATAATGGCTGCCCAAAGGTATTTTATAGTAACCTACCAGGGAAAAGATCCGCTGAGCAATAAGGATAAAGCTCCTAGCATCCTTGTCTCCCTTATGCTTGAAGATATAAACAGAAACCTTTGTAAAAACAAAGTAGAAATAAAACCCATTCAGAAGCCTTTGCAGCCATTTTCAGAAAAGTATATTGGTCAATTCAGAATCCAAAGTCATAGCAACTTACCTGATGATTCGATAAATAGCCAGAAAGAAGCAACTTTTAACATAAACTGGGTAAAATTTAAAGAAAAGCTGGAAGAGCAAGAAAAAAATCCAGCATTTAATAAACTTATGGAAGAACTTAGGGGTGCTAAAACATTATGTGATATCTGTCCATATAAAAATTTTGACAGGCAAAATATTGAAAATAAAGACAGAATTAGCCTTAAAACTTTGATTGATTTTGTTGAAAATCCAATAGCTTTTTATATAAGAAATACACAAAAAATTTATCTAGACAGGCCACTTCAATTATTTGATTACGAGATAGATGTTACGGACACAGGTTATAAACTACCAGGTTTATTTGAAGATTACTTATTTTATAGAGTGAATTTTCCTGAAAATTTCGATAACCTTATTCAGGAAAAGATTTCTAAAAAAAACTTTGAAAGAAATTTAAAACTCATATATAAAAAAAATATAAATAATTTTTCGGTGGCATTTGATCTGGGCTATAGAAAGATGATGGATACTCTTAATATTCTTTTTGAAGAATTATTTGAAGGAGAAACAAAAAAAATAAACTCAAGTATTAAAAATTTTAAAATAGATAAGAAAAGAGTTACGGGTTCTTTTGTATCAAATTGTGGTGTCCCTATAGATATCTATGATGACATCTTAGTAATGGAAAATAAAGATGATAAAGAAGATCTATATCAAATTTTTCTTGCTTGTTTTGATCAAAAAAAGGATACAATAAAGAATAAAATAAAATATCAAACAAAATATTATTTTTTAAATCGATTAATGGAAATTTATAAGAATTCAAATAACAAAGTAAAAACAGATAAAATTATCTTATTCTTAAGAGATATTTTTGACCAGAATTCAAGGAAAAAAGGTAGTTTTAGCAAATTTATAGATACTAATGATACCGAGAAAATGATCTGTGAAAAAACTGAAATGAATCTTTTCTGCTTTTACAATATTATGAATGAAAAATTAATCCCAATTTTTAATTTTGATAATATAATAAAAAAGAAAGAAACATTTATCAAATTATGTGATTCATTAAATATAAACGATTTTTCAATTCAAAATGTAAACTTAGTTGATCTATCAGATGTTGAATCATTTAGATCTCTTTTTTCTTTTTTATTTGAAGATGAATATTTAAATGAAAATTACAGGTATGGTGAAAAGACCTATATAAATCGTAAAGATGTCTTAGTAAAATGGATTCGAGAAAAGATTGATAAAATTGATGATGACATAATAATAAGGTTATTTATCATATATTATAGTTACCTGTTAGACATTTTACGTTTATAGAACAAGAAAAAGCGCTGATATAGAACAAGAAAAAGCGTTGAATTGATCTTAAGTCAAAATACTGGGGAAAGATTTAATTACAGTTTAAAGTTATGTTTAAAAGTATCAAAGCTGGTTGTGTAGGAATAACCTTGCAAGATAAAACAAAAATATAATATAAATTTAATGCTAAAGATCTCCATGGCTTTTATGTTGTAAAAGTATTATTACTATTAGAGTTATTAAATTAAGCAGCCCAAACTTTAATCGAACTTGTTATAAAGATTTTATAATGGTGAATATATGAATAATCGTGAATTCATCTTTGATAGTATTGATTTAAACTTGAATAAAACCTATTTTCTCGAAGCCAGTGCTGGAACAGGAAAAACTCATGCGATAAGTAAAATTTTTACAAGGCTTGTTATAGAAGATTTTAAGCCTGAAAAGATACTTGTTGTCACTTTTACAAATGCCGCTGCTGATGAGCTTAAAGGAAGGATACTGAGATTTTTAAATGAAACGAAAGATTATCTATCTTTTGAGTCGCAACATAATGATTCGCAGGAACAAAGTAATCTTCAGAGATTGACTACAATAAATAAAGATAAAGAATTTTTGTGTTATCTAACAAAACTTAAATATACTCCTCTTATCTGTAAAAAGGCAATAACTAACCTGGAAAATTCTATTTTTTTGTTCGACAGGATCCCTGTTACAACTATTCATTCATTTATAATCAAACAAATAAGTTCTTATTCTATCCTTCTGGATCTTCCCCTTGACTTTAATATATCGATAAACTGTGATGAAATTTATAAAAAGTTAATACATAGATTCATTATTAAAAATTCATTTCAGTTTCATTTAATTAGAGGGGAAGAAAACGAGAACAGAACTATTGATGAAAACGACGGTGATATAAAGATAAAAAATGGTAATAGAAAAAGTGGAGATTCTTTATTAAATTTTGAAGAAGTTATTAAAAATCTAAATAAAATCCCGGCTTTTTTGGATAATAGAAGGACTGCAAACATAGTATATCATGATGATTATTTATATGATATGCTCTATAAATTTGTAAAATTTTACAGGAATGAAAGTCTCGATTTTAAAAAACAAAGTAACATACTAAATTTTAATGATACAATTGAGATTTTTGATAAACTTTTAAGTAATAAAAAGGTTTTAGATGAATTTAGAGATATGTTTGATGTATTATTGATAGATGAGTTTCAGGATACTGATGAAATACAAACTTCTATATTTGAAAAAATTTTTGATGGCAAGTTATCTTTTTATATAGGTGATCCAAAACAGGCAATCTATAATTTTAGAGGTGGAAATGTTCAAAACTATTTAAAAATGAAAGAAAATATAGCTAAAAAGAATTCAGAAAATATATTAACTTTAAATAAAACTTTTAGATTTAATAGAGATATTACAGACTTTATCAATTTTTTCTCAAAAACTTACTTATTCAATGAGGATTCAAATATTGGAACAGTTGATAGTCTTTACAAAATTGGCTATCAAGATGTAAAGTGTGCTAGAAGTGAAGAAAATACTTTTTCAAATATAGATGGGCAAAAAGTTAAATTATTTATGTTAAACAGAGATAATGAGCTGATAGATAAAAAAAAGATATTTGCATATAAAATAATAGATAGAATCAAAGAATTAGTGATAAAAGATATCAAATCTGATTCTGAAAATGAAAGGATAGATTATAAAGATATCGTTATATTATGCAAAAATAAAAATGATGCAAATTATTATAGAAATTTCTTAAGTACTTGCGGTATTCCTGCCGCTTTAAAGATTGATAAATCAATATTTAATACAGATGAGGCTCTCTTTCTATATTATATTTTAGACGCTATTATCAACAAGAGTGATATCGAAAAAATTAAAATTGCTATATTAACTCCAGTATTTGATATAAATCTTATAAATGGTGATGAAAGTTTTGATAAGGTAATCTCACAATATCTCACCTTTTTTGAAGATCTTCTTATAAGCTGGAAAAAATACGGTATAATGTACGTATTTAACGAAATATTTATCAAAAGATTTATTAACAGCAAAGATGAAGATAATTTTAACTTAAGGATTTGCATGAATACTGACAGCTATGAGAGGAGAATGACAAATATCAGGCAGATATTTGAACTTTTAAGTATCTACGAAACTTCGACCAATTGTGCTGAGGTAAAGGTAGTTGAATTTTTAGGAGATCTAATATTTAACGATGAAGATGAGGTAGAATTTGAAGAAGGATTTACTTCAATGAGACTTGAGAGTGAGGAAAATACAGTCCTAATTTCTACCATACATTCAGCGAAAGGACTGGAATATAAGGTGGTCTTTTATCCTGATATTCAGGTTGGAACCATGAATAAATATCCAATGGCTTTTTATCATAAAATCGATGGTAAAATCCAGGAGTTAATATTACTAAAAACAATTGAAAAGAATGATAAATTATCTATAAATCTTAGAGATAATGTATTTTCAACAGTTCAAATCATACCCGCAGATAAAGATTCAGAGATGCAATCAAAAAATGATGAAAAAAAAATGAATATATCGACCTTGATAAAAAAGACACAGAATCTGGAGTTAAACAATCTAAGGTATGTAGCTTTAACCAGGGCTAAAGAGTTTCTGAATATCTTTTGTGAAAAAATAAAAATTGGAAAAAGTATTGGGAAAGAAGTGGTTGCAAATGATAATTCTTTAAAAACAAACAGAGATATACAATCTAAAATTAATCAAAAAGAACCTGAATTTAAAGAACTTCTAACAAGTGATGAAAATATAACCAGATTGAAAGAGAGATTTGGTAACGATATTTTTGATGAATTTAGTAGTTCACAGTTTTTGTGCAATGAGATTATAATTAACGAAAGTTTAGATAAAAATGACAAACAAAGTAAAATAGATTCAATGAAAACAAAACTTCTTCTAGAAGATATTTTGACCCTAGATAAAAGAACTGATGTCAGGAATAAGTTGTTATCATATACCTTTATAGGTAACTATGCAAAAAAAATGATAATTGACATAAAACCTATTCAAGCAGAAAGTATGGAAGAACGGGTACTGGAGTTTATTGAAAATCAAAAGATAAACAGGGGATATGACGAGAAAGAACAAAGTTTTTCAGGAGCACTTGCAGGTATCGTTATACATTCTATACTTGAGAATCTTAATAAAAACCAAAAAGAGATCTGGAAAAATTCAGAAAACAATCTTGAAGAGCTTGAACAACTTTGTAAAAATAACATATCAGTGCATTTTGAAAATTCTGACAGGGTTAATCTGTACGCTAAAGATTCTACAACTCTCATATGCAATACTTTGAATGCAATCCTTCCTGGAACAAACATAAAAATTTCTGATATAAATTTATCGCAAAGTGAAGTTGAGTTTATCATACCTTCAAAGTCAAACGACTATATTAAACTTTCAAGAATACTTTGTGATGAAAACTGCGTTTTATCTGGTGAAGGCGAAGGATTAGAAAATGAATCATATAAAGATATATCCGATAAAGATATATCCAATAAAGATATCTACAGAAAAGATCTGGAGAATAATTTTAAAGGCTTTTTCCAGGGTTTTATCGATCTTATGTTTATTCATGACAAAAAGATATATATAATAGATTGGAAGACGAATAGGCTTGATTTTGTCGAAGAAAAAAATCAGGATTATGCGGATTTATTAAATGAATTAACCGGGTCACATGAGGATTTAAGCAGGGATAAAATTTTTGAAGATAAAAAGGATGAAGATTCCAATATTTTATCCTCTATAAAACAAACTATCAAGAAAAGTTACTATGATATACAGTACAACTTATACTCAGCTGCTATATATAAGTACCTTCAATCATATAACTTGCTTGATAAATATCAACTTGGAGGGATTTACTACTGTTTTGTGAGATATATGGCAAAAAATACCACGAGAGCTATTTATTATAAGGAAATTGATGAAAATTACAAAAGATATTTACAGGATGTTTCAAGCAAAATTTTTATATAAAATAATCTTACAATTTTTGTAACACTATAAAAATAAATTTTCTAAATGAATATAGAAGTAATAGCTTTTGAAAATCAAAAGTTCTAAGTTGTATGCACTGGAATAGCTTAACTAAGAAGATTTTATCCAGAGGGTAAAAGAAGATGCAAAACGATACAAACTTACTAAAAGATAAAGATTTAGAAAATATTTTAGATATCTCAACCTTAGAATTTTCATTTACTCTTTTAAACTTAATATATTTGCTTGATTGTTCAGCGATACAGCTTAATGAGGAATTTAATAATATTTGTTGTAATAAATGTAAAGAGAAAGATATGAAGGATGAGAAACAGAAAATACTGGGTTTGGAAATTGATAAAATTTTGTTTTTTATTAACTTCAATCTATATATCATGAAAAACTTAACTTTTGGAAATACATGCGTTTATTTAGATAATATTTGTAGTAAGGAAATAATATATATATTTGAAAGTCATCTCCCTATATTTAAAAATATAATAGAGTGTATGAATGAAAAAAAGAATCTTCTTGAAGATTTTATTGATTATGGATATAAAGAAGATTACTATACGCTTACACTTAAATTTGGGACAAAAGAAAAAATAGTTGAAGATATTTCAAAGATAGAAGAATACGCAGGCCAAAAATCAAAAAAAATATTTGAATCAATTGAAAGAAATAGAGATTTTAGTAAAAATATACTTAGTTTTGATTTTAGTAAAAAAGCATTATTTTATACAAAAGATCTTGAAAATATTGAAAGTCTTGAATTTAAACAAAAAGATAAAAAAAATCATCCAGTAAAGGCAATATTTTTAAGAAGATACTTCATATATGAAAGCTTTATAGAAGATAAATTTGAAAAAATGGTTGAATCAAATTCAGTTTTTTCTCATAAAGATATTTTAAATATTAAAAAATTATCATTATTTTGGGAATTACTATATAAAGAAAAAATTCCTGCTTTTTTGCAAAGAGATCAAGATCTTTTGCCTGGTGAAAGCTTTAGTAATCTTTTAAAAACTTTTTCTGAAGACTTTCAAAAACTTGCAGTACTGAAAAGCATTTTAAATAAGGTGACGATAATAACTGGAGGTCCAGGAACAGGTAAAACATACACTATATGTTGTATTGTTCTTGCTCTTATACTGGTTAAAGATATAAAGCCAACCAGGATAGCTATAGCAGCACCAACTGGAAAAGCTGCTAACCGAATAGAGGAAAGTATAGATAATTTTTTTCGAAAAACTCTGGATCAAGATGTATTCAAATACTTGAACAAAAGTTCGAATAATGCTTTACAGGATAATTTAAATATTGATGAGTTTCTTATAGCTCTAAAACCAAAAACAATACATCGTTTGCTTGGTTATAATTTAGATAACTTAAGTTTTAAGTTTTCCGAAAAAAATCCGCTAGATTATGATGTGGTGATAGTCGATGAGGCATCTATGGTGGATGTTGCACTTATGGCTAACCTTCTTTTTGCAATAAAAAACGACTCAAAGCTTATCATTGTTGGTGATGCCAATCAGCTTTCTTCAGTAGAAGCTGGAATGGTATTAAGTGATATAGTTCAACATTATCTAAAAAACTATAGTAAAAATACAAAACTTACAATTCAACCAGATCTATTTTCGCAAAATACAGATGAAAACGATCTAAACATGCCTCTTGTTATACTAAAAAAAACATATAGACAGGAGGAAAAAACCTTTGCAAAGGAACTTCAAGAAAAACTGGAAAGAATGATAAGTTCAGATGAAAAAGAAGCTTATTTTTTAGCTGAAGATCTCTTATCTTTTATTAAGGGGAAAAATCGATTAATATCTTTGAATATGACTAATATGGGAGTAATAACACCATTGAAAGATTATGATGAAAAGATACTGGATTTTATAGGAATCATTTCAGAAAAATTTCCTGATTATTTCAATAACAGCTTTTTCAGAGAGTTTCAAGATAAGATTCTTAATGTAAATAATGAAAATAATTTTTTTATTGATTCAGATAATATTGATAAAAATTTCATAAGTGCCTGCTATGAACATTTCAGATATTTGAAATTTCTGTCACCTATACGATATTCAAGATATGGTATTAATTATTTAAATAAAACATTTATGAAGATTTTCTTAAGATTAGAAAATCCAGCATATAAAGGTTTTATACCTATACCTATAATGATTACAAGGAATGACTATTATTTAAACCTATTTAATGGCGATATAGGTTTTCTTTTATTGTCGAAAGAAAGAAAACAGGTATTCTTTGAAGATGGGAGAATATTTGAACTAAACTCGCTTTCTTCCTGGGAGCTTGCATACTTTCTTACAGTTCATAAAAGCCAGGGTTCAGAATACGATAATATTGTTTTGATTTTACCTGAAGATTCAAAAAATATTGAAATTATTGGCTTACAGATGATCTATACAGCTTTAACCAGAGCTAAAAAGGATGTTTACATCTTTTCAGACGAAGAAAGCCTTTTATTTGCCTTATCAAAGAGAGTTAGAAGAACAACCGGATTATTTCAAAAAATATAAAAATACATTGATATAGAAGCATAGTAATATAAAAGTAAATTGATATAAAGGGAATAAGACAATATCCATTGATTTCACTCCTGGATTTGTTTGCCGTAAAGTTTTTTTAAAATTTATGCCATATCTCAGGAGTGTCATCAATGGAGGACAGAAAAATATTAGGAGGTAAAATGTCCAATTCACAGAGAGTATTTACCCTTATTTTCATGAGTCTTGTACTAATAATGCTTAATGCTGACTCAAATGTTATGAATCCGAATTTATCCCGTATCGAAGCAGAATTCGGGGTTGATGATGCTGATATTGGTTTTATGATGGCAATATTTTCAATCTTTGGAGCTTTTGTTTCACTTTTTTGGGGTTATTTTGCTGATAAAACAAGTAGAAAATTACTTTTTGTTGCCTCTGTTTTACTGGGAGAGATACCATGCCTTCTAACAGCGTTTGCCAGAGATTACACGACCTTTTTTATATTAAGAGTGTTAACGGGAATAGGAGTTGGAGCGGCATTCCCTCTGGTATTTTCTATGATAGGGGATATCTTTGGAGATAGGGGAAGACCAATAGCTACAGCTGTATTGACAACAGCTTTTTCTCTTGGGCAAATTCTTGGTGTAGCTCTTGCAGGTTATACCTCAAACATAAACTTTGGAATAGTTTCAGGCTGGCGATTCGCATTTTTAATAGCCAGTGCTCCAAATATTCCTCTTGCAATACTCTTTTTAATTCTTGTACCTGAACCAAAAAGAGGAGCCTCAGAAGAGGCTACAGCAAAGCTAATCGAACAGGGGCTTTTATATCCAAGAACAATAAAGATATCTGATTATATAGGACTTGTAAAGATTAAAACTAACATCTATCTTTTTATTCAAGGAATAATAGGAACTATACCATGGGGAGCCATTGCATTTTTAAATAAGTTTTTAGAGGAAGAAAAAAGTCTTTCTCCAGCGCAGGCTACCACGGTATACCTTGTTTTTGCAGCCGGTGCTGTAGTTGGAACCATGCTTGGAGGAACATTTGGAGGAATGGTGTCTAAAAAAAATCCAAAGTATCTTCCATGGTTCTGTGCAATAACAACAGTGATAGGTTGTATCCTGGCTTTAATTACATTCCTCGTAATACCGAATAATATACCTTTATTATCTTTATTTGGTTTCATAGCTGGCTTTTTTGTTGCTATGACCGGACCAAATATGCGAGCCATGCTTCTTGATACAAATGTTCCAGAAAATCGAGGTGCAATTTTTTCAATCTTTAACCTCACAGATAACCTTGGGACAGGTTTTGGGAAATGGGTAGCTGGTATCTTATCTATTGCAATAGGTTTAACTGGATCTTTAGCACTTTGTACAGCTTTCTGGTTTGGTTGTGCTTTTGTTCTTTTTCTCTCTGGAGCAATTTATCCTAAGGATATAGAGAAACAGAAGGAAAAATTGAGTAAAATAGCCAGTGAGATGCAAAAAGGTTAATAGAATTATTTTAAAGCCATTCGTTAAAGTACGTAAACTGTCGTGAAAAGGCTTTATGGCACTAAAGGATAAATTTAGGCTTTAACCTTTAAAAAAGTAGAGATAAAAGGCTCTTCATGGAAGAGTAGAAAAAAAATCAAACTTTTTTAACAGGAGAGCCATAAATTCATAAAAAAAGCGAGGAGATACCTCGCTTTTTTTTAAATTAGTTTGCAAAAATAAAATGAATTATCAAAATAAAATGAAATTAAAGTGGTAGAATAAATACGGATTATGAAATTACTTTACAATATTACCGTCATCATCAAGTTTTTTACCATAAAAGTAGATAAAAATAATCAAACCAGCAGAACCTATTATCAAAGATAACCATACGGGTACTCCAAAAGCAAAAGGGAGATATCCAAAAATAGCACCCGCTACAGCAACTGTTATAGCATAAGGAATCTGGGTTGTAACATGGGCTATGTGATCAGATCCTGAAGCTGTAGATGCAAGTATTGTAGTATCGGATATCGGTGAACAATGATCTCCAAAGATAGCTCCACCAAGAACTGAACCTATAGTTGCAATAATAGTCGGTGTTAGTACTCCACTAACTTCGGATGCTGCAGCAGCAAGAGGGATAGCTATAGGCATCAGAATAGCCATGGTTCCCCAGGAAGTCCCGGTTGCAAAAGATAGCAAGCAGGCTATAAAAAAAACAATAAGAGGAATCCATGCACCATTTAAGAATGGTTTTGTAATCTCAACAATAAAGGTTGCTGTTCCCATTTCATCTATTACTGCTTTTAATGTTAATGCAAGTGCAAGTATTATAACAGCAAGTATCATAGATCTAACTCCACCGATCCATGCATCAATGGCTTTTGTGAAGTTCATCCTTCTTTCTATTAAAACCTGAGTAACTGCTTCTATAGAAGCCACAAAAGAAGCCCAGGTTAAAACAACTGAACTATCGGCGTTACCAAGTATGTCTCTAAAAGTGTATATTACTTGCTGACCATCAACTTCTGTAACTATTTTGAAAAAGTTAGATGAAATTATCTTTGCTTCATCTCCGAGCAAAAGAGCAGATCCATTATATCTAAGGCCTACAACTGTTACAACTATAAAGGTAATAATAGGGAGGATAAAATCCCATATTGAACCTTTAACACCTTCATCGGGCATTATATCTTTAGCTTCCTGATACATAGGATGGGAATCTTTAGCAAAGACTTCACCGGTCTTTCTTGCCCTTATTTCAGCCTTTAACATTGGTCCATAATCTCTTTTCAAGGGAAAGGATGCAAACATAAAGACCACAAGGAAAAGGACATAAAAGCGATAGGGTATTGATTGAATGAATACAACGATAGCATTTGCCTTTATACCCACAGAAGCAAGTCCATCTTGAATAAGTCCAAGTTCCATGGCAATCCAGGTTGAGATAGGTATAACCGATGAGATAGCAGCAGCAGTTGCGTCAACTATAAAAGAAAGTTTTTCCCTTGAGATTTTCTGTGCATCTGTAACAGGTCTCATGGTGTTTCCTGTAATCAAACAGCTGGCATAATCATCGATAAATACGACAATACCAAGTGTAGATGCAGCTATTTGAGCTGAAACCTTGCTTTTAGCCTTCTTTGCTATCTGTGTAGCAATAGCCTGCATACCACCAGATTTGTTCATGACCCCAACCATACCGCCTATTATAAGGCAGAAAACTAACAAACCTGCATTCCAGCTATCTGCAACACCTTTCCCAACAATATATTTGGACGATGTATCGACAAGTGCTGTGATAGGGTTGTAACCATTCATTATAAATACACCGGAAAAAATACCCAATAATAAAGAGGGAATAACATTCTTTGTAACAATACATAAGGTGATAGCGATAACAGCAGGTAAAAGAGATAACCAACCGTAACTAACTCCTTCCATTTTTCCTCCAGGAAATTTTATTTTAAATACTGCTCTTCTTTCTTTGCATGTAAACACTACACCAGGAAAACAGTGAAGAGCAAAAGGCTAAATCTTGCTTATTCTAAATAAAAAATTATTAATATTACAGTTTTATCGTTTGCACGATTGTAATATCGAGAATAAATATTTTGCTATTAAAAAGTCTTAAAAGTTTTAATAAAGGTTTAAATAAAATAATAATGTAATAGCAATATAAAAATTTAGAATAAGCTTATGGTTTTATTGTGAAATATGATATTTGTTTTGTCAATAGATATTCTGTAACTTTAATAACTTTTAAAATATTTTTTTTCACTTCATCTACTCAAAATATATTTAAGATAAATTTTTTTGGAGAGCTTGAAATAGAATTATTAAAAAAGGTAATAAGTAAAGATACGATTGCTTTTTATTTCTGCAAATAGTTTATAGATGTATTATTGGTGAGTTTGACAAATGGGTGAATTTGACAGATTTTAAAAAATTACAAAAGCGATTTAATGAATATAAAAATATACCGAAAAGTTTAGATATGAGAGGCAAAATTCGATTTTTCTTTCTTTTTCTCACTTTTTTGATTATCTTTTCTCTATTTGGATGTAATAATACTGCAGAGTTAAAACATCCTGAATCTTATAATTTATTTAAAAGTAAAAATTATATTTCAACGATAAAAGATTTTTTTTTCAATATTTTTATCTATCTTAAAAAAGTTTTTATTTATACAAAGGCTTTATTGAAAGATTCAGTAAAACACTTTTCATATAATATTGAAAAAATGATAAATTCAAAATCTTTTTTTAAAAGCTTAATAAATACCTGTAAAAAAACTTTGAAAGAAACAAATTTTTTTGAAAAGTCTAAATTCTATAATAAACAAATAATTAATAAACAAATATTTTCATCTAATATGACAGTTGAAGAAAAAAATAATAAAGAGAAGGTTAGCGAACTTAAAAATTTTTGTCTAATTTATGAACAAAAAATAAATGATTACCTTTTGAACCAATATGAAAGGGGGTTATCAAAGGAGGATGTAATATCTATTGATATCTTATATACCGGTTCTTTGCCAGATATGTCAAAGTATGAAAGATACAGGTTTAGATTTATTAAAGTGGCTAATGAAAAGTATGAGGAGATTGTAAATTCTAATCTTCATAAAATAGAAGATCTAAAGAAAAACATGGGAAATGTATCTAAAACGGGGATTGACTCCAATAATATTGATAAACAAAAAATCGATAACAAAAATAGTGGATCCAATAATAAAATTGAGAAGGAAGATAAAATAAAAGGTACTAAAGCTACAAATAGTAAGATTGAAAAAGCAAAACTTAGAGTTGTTAAGTATAAATTAACCCTCATAGATAATAAACCAGTATTTATTGCAGAGTTTGCCGGTGTCAGGGAGAACTTTTATGGGTACTTAAATATAGACGAAAAAGTCATGCCAGCTATACCTTCTGGTTATATTTTCTGTAACACAAAAAATATTCCTGAAATTTCATTCTCCATTTTTTATTATTATCCTCTTGATATTTCAAATAATGAAGTAGCAATAGGATTTTATGAAAAGTTTAAACTTTCAAGAATTGTTTTATACTGTTTTATAGTTTATATTTTTATTTTAATAATTTTGCTTTTATTGTATCTTTTAATATTGAGTTATACTTTTAATAAAATTAAAGAAAAAAACCCCTGTTTGATAAAAAAAGAAAAAAAAATAAATCAAAAATTTGAAGCTGGTAAAGAAGAAAATATAAAAACAATCATTTATAGTGCGAGAAATATATACAATAATAATAAAGAAGAACCAACAAAACAAAAAAAATTGAATATGGCTCATTTTGCAAGTCAGAAGGAAGGCTATCACAATGTTAATAATAATATAAGAAACAATATTTATTACAATATTGAAAAAAATGAAAAAAGTAGTAAAATAGATGAAACAGATGATTTGAAATTTTCACCTGAAAGTGAACAAGAAAACTTTTTTGAGGATCTTTTTAAAAAAGATGAAATTTTTATGGAAAAAGAGAGTTTAACAGAAAATAAGAAGATGAAAGATTTAGCTTTAGATTCGCATGGAGAAAAAAGTGACAATGAGGCGACAGCACTCGATAAAATAGGCAAAAAGATTGAACTTGACGAGATTCCTCATTTTGAAGATAAAAAAGATTAATATTTTATTTTTTAATTTTTATTATAATTTTGTTGCGATATTAAAGTATTATTGGATTTGTGTTTTACAAAATCAACAGTGAGGCATAAGATGAGCCAGAGTATGAAAAATATTATTCTTGCAGTTTCAATCGGGATTATTATCTTTCTTTTACTTGCTATAGGGTATAATCTAAAAATAATACCAATATCTATAAATGTTTCTAACAATATAACCACTGTTCAAAAACAGGTTGATCAACTTGGGATAGATTTTCTTGGGCAGATTCAGATAGAAAAATCTAAAATCAAGCAGTTGTCTGAAAATAGTTTTATTGTTGATTCATTTGCAAACAAGGTCATAACCGATAAAGTATATAGTTCTATCTATGAATTCACCTCTACAAATAAAAATTGCTTTGAAGTAACTTTTGTCGGAAATGATCGAAATATCTTCTTTGTTTATCCTCCCTATGCATCGAAAAGAAAAGGGTTAAGTATTGCCTCAGAATACTTCAATAGTTTTTTAACTAAAGATTACCTTATTTTACCTTTTGTTTCAGCAAATGAACTTAAAGCAAGTGATGAGATGGTCCTTTCTTATCCAGTTCAGAAAGATGGGAAAACTCTTGGTTTGATGCTTTTACATTACTCTGGAACTTCTTTGATATCGCAAATGTTCAGCAAAGTTAACCTTCCAGTAAAGAATTTTGTCTTTGTTCGTCAGCTAAATATGGTTGTGTACAATGTTCCAGCAGAACTGTCAGCAGATAATAAACTTTTTAGTGATCTTCTTTTTACGGTGGAACAAAGTAACAGAGCAGTTGGCCCGGTAAAAATAGGAAAAGATAAGTATTATTTATTTTCTACTATGGTTGGGGACAATGGTAAACATGTTCTTATTTTTCCTGCCAATAAAATCGGAACTCCTCTAATAGTCCAGATAGTTGTATCTTTTTATCTTATTACGATAATAATCCTTATAGCTTATGTTATTCTTAGTTTTTTTGTAAATCCAAAAGAGGAAACATCACACGAAAAGGTTTCAACTTATTATAAAAAACCAGAATATGAAGAGATAAAAGATCAGGAAGAGGAAGAAGAGTTTTTATCTTCTGTATCAAGTGAAGAGAAGAAAAAGGATTTTTTCTTTGAAGAAGTAAAACCGGAAAAAGAGATTGATGAAGCTTTTAAATCTCTTGTTGATGAGGTTTCCACCAAGAAGTCTCCTCTTGAAGTGTCACTTGATGAAGAGTATGTTTTTACTCCACCTGCTGGCTTTGAAAATGAAAAACTAAAAGTTTCGGAAATTCCAGTTGAAGAAACTAAGGTTGAAGAATCAACTATTGAAGAAGCTGAGTTTGAGATGCCAACGCTTGAGAACGAAAAGTTACCATCAATTGATGAAGAAGAAACTCTGGGGGGAAAAGAGGCTGAAATAGAAAGTGAAGTTGAAAATGCCGAAAAATTTTCCAAATCTTCCCTTCCTTCTCTGGAAGAGCTTGAAGAAATTAGTAAAGATAATGAAAATTATGAAAAGATAGAAGATGAGTTTCAACTTCCGGAAGAAGTACTGAATATCGAAGATGAGATGAAACAGCTTAAAGAGTTTGAAGGTGATCTTGATGTTGAGCAAAATCTTACTGAGAGCCAACCAGAAGAAATTCAGATTTCTGCTGACTTGAAAGAAAAGAAGGAAAAAACTCCTGAAGCTTTTGAGGAAGGATTACCTCCACTCGAAGATCTTTCAGAATTTAGTGAGGAGGAAAAACTCCCATCTCTTGAAGAGCTTGTTGAAGAAGATCAAAAAAATGTTGAAGTAAAAGAAGAAAATGTTTTTGATGAAACAGCCGGTTTTGAACAACTTCCAGAAATAGAAGAGCAGGAATTTGAGAAAGAACCTGCGGAGGGCATTGAACTTGAGAGTGAAGAGAAAAAAGAAGAGTTTGAAATACCACCTTTAGAAGATCTTGAAAATCTTGGAAATATTGAAGATACAGAAATGATTATACCGGAAACAACCGGGGAACCAGCTGAAGAAAAACTTGAAATTGGCAATATTGAAGAAGAAGCTGAGATAATGCCTACAGAGATAGTAATAGAGCAAAAAGCAGAAGAAGAAATTCCCATAGAAGGGATTGAAAATAAACCAGTTAGTGAGGGAACAGTCGATCTTGATGAATTTTCTTCTGAAAATATTCCTTCTCAAGAGAAAGAATCTGAAGGAGATTTTTTTAATGATAAAATATCTGATGATATCTCTTTATCAACTGAAGAACTTGAGAAGGTTGCAGCTTCAGTTAGTGAAACAGATATAGAGAATAATTTCGAAACTCCTGAAAATATATCTTCCGATATATTTGAAGAAGAAAAAACTGAAGGTGCTGATAAATCTTCTGGTTCTATCACAGAAGATCTTGATATCCCTGAGTTTTCAGATGAAGATATTGGTAATCTTGAAGGTCTGGATAAGGAAAACTTTACTTTCTCTGAGCCAGAAGATGAACAAAAGAAGGATATCTTTGATGATTTATCGAATGTGAATAAGGAAGAGGCTTTGCCGGATCTCCCGGAAGATCTTGAGACTGACATAGGTCTTTTAGAACCTTCCAGTGATGATGAACTTTATTCAGCCACACAGAAAATAGAGTCAAAAACTACTTTTGATGATATTTGTTCTTCTTTCAGCTCAAAGCATAATCTTGATAATATTGCCTTTTATAGAGCTGAAGGAGATCTATTTGTTTGTAATGGCTCATCTGATGAAAGATTCCACAATATTTCATTTTCGCGAGATGAACCTCTGATAGAAAAATTAATCAATTTGAGGAAAGATATATTTATTCCGGAAGGATTGAACAAATTTCAGCCTTTGCTCAGCAAAAATCGTGAGCTTTTTGAAAATAGCAGCTCTATGTATATGAAGGGCATATTTGATGAGGGTGAACTTTTAGGAATAATATTTATTTTTTCAAATATTGGTAATGAAAAGGATAAGGAAGAATACTATCATATAGCATCAAAAGTAGCTGAAATGGTGCAATAAATTGAAAACTTCTCTTCTTTATTAGCCTTGAAATCTGTAGACATTTTACCAAAATTTGCTATTTACTAAATTCGATATCTCTTTTTTATATAGTTAAAAATAAATATTATTTAAAGGTTTTATGATGAATTTTAACCCTTATAATGCAAATCGAAAACGGTCATTACCAGCGACCTATATTATTATTGGTATAAATGTAGCTGTTTATTTTTTGTGCAATATTCTGGTAAGATTTGGTATAGTTTCTTATGATTTTATAATTAGATACTTTTCTCTTGTTCCATATTATGTTTATAAAAATTTTATGTTCTGGCAGTTTTTAACTCATTTTTTTATTCATGATATTTTAAGTATGGGGCATGTTTTTTTCAATATGTTTGCCCTTTTAATGTTTGGTATTCCTCTTGAAAGGATGTGGGGATCAAAAAAATTTACAACATTTTATCTTCTTTCAGGTATCTTTACAGGAGTTCTTTCGTCATTGATTTACACTTATACTTATACTAAAACAGGGGTTTTATCTCCCATGATTGGTGCATCTGGTGCCATATATGCCATAATGGTTGGATTCGCTTTTACTTTTCCAAATGCAATTGTTCTTGTTATGTTTGTTCTACCTATGAAAGCAAAATATTTGCCAGTGGTCTTTTTTGCAATGGATTTGATTGCAGAATTCTCCGGTGGAAAAGGTAATGTCGCTCACTGGGGACATCTATCAGGCATTCTTGTTGGTTTTATCCTTTTTGCCATTATGTTTAAGATGATAAGGGTGAAGGTAAATTTTACAAGATCCCCTGGAAATAAACAAGATGCAAGAAGTATGAACCCTGCAAAAGGTGCGACAAAAGGAAAGATGTCTGGTTCGGAATTAACTTTTTTTATAAATATGTGCCTTTATAAACTTAAGAATAATATTGTATTTTCTCTTAATGAGATAAATACTCTTAAAAATATCCTTGATAAAGATAAAAGAGATGTAATATCCCTTTGTAATACCAGCGATTTTGATCTATCTTCAGCTAAGTGTACGAGTTGCAGGAATCTGTTGAATTGTATATATCGAGAAATAAAAAATAGGCAGGGAATCCCTTCATGAAGATAACTCTTTTTGGGGTTAGAGGATCTTTTCCAGTACCAGGTAAAGAAACTTTTAGATATGGTGGTAATACCAGTTCTCTCTGCATAGAGTTTAACGATAAGGACTTCGTCATTATTGATGCTGGAACAGGTATCCGAAACCTTGGAAATTATCTTATTAAAAAAGAAGAGGGGTTAAGTGACATTAATATTTTATTTACTCATACTCATTGGGATCATATAATGGGGATACCTTTTTTTGCACCTATATATAGTGGTGGAGCTAAAATCCATATGTTTGGGCCGTCATCTAATGATGAACAATCCCTTAAAGATATAATCCTATCACAGCTTGAGCACAAATATTTTCCTGTCAGTGCTCATGAGCTTACTGCTGAAGTTACTCAAAATCAGCTTTCAGAAACTTCTTTTGAACTTTTAGGTGCAAAAATATCAACTATAAGACTTAATCATCCATGTGTTACACTTGGATATAGAATAGAGTATAAAAATAACACACTTGTAACAGTTTTTGATCATGAGCCATACCATCACACCATATTTTTAGATGATGGAACTGCTCAGATACTTGAAGGAAACTCACCTTTATCTTCCTTTAAAAAACTTAATGATCGGCTTATGAATTTTATCGAAGGTGCTGATATCGCAATTATGGATAGTCAGTATACTAAAAATGAGTATTTTAATGGTAAACAGGGTTATGGGCATTCTTACTATGAATATACCCTCTGGCTCGCCAAAGAAGCCAAAATTAAAAAAGTTGTACTATTTCATCATGATCCCGTCAGGACAGATGCTCAGCTTGATGTCATTGCAAAATCTATCGAAAATAATATTGTTGAAAATAGCTATCAATTTGAAGCTCTTCTAGCAAGAGAAGGGATGGAAATCATCATTTAATCTTAGATTTTTTCACTTTGAGATAAAAAAGTTTCTGGTAAATTTATTGAAATCTACTCCAATTCTACGTAAACTAAAAAGATGAATGTTTATCTTATTGGCTTTATGGGTTCTGGCAAATCTTTTGCAGTAAATCAACTATCCCACAAATATTTTTCTTTTGATACTGATTTCTCCATCATGAAGATAACAGATCTATCCATTTCAGAGATTTTTCAAAAGTATTCTGAAAAAAAATTCAGGAAAATTGAAAAAATTATAATCAATGAAATCAGTTATTACAAAAATCTTCTTGTTGCCACAGGTGGTGGAGTACTGGAAAAAAATCGTAGAGTAATAAAGGAAAGTGGTACATCTATATTTCTTGATGCACAGCTTGACATTCTCTGGCAAAGGATAAAACTTGAGAATATAGAAAGGCCTAAGGCAGCTGATTATGATAGTTTTAGAAAACTATATCATAAAAGATTAAACAGATACAAAAAAGCAGCAAACTTTGTCGTAAACGCTGAAGATCAACGTTTTGTAGATGAAATAGCTAAAGTACTTAAGAAAACTTATTTTCTAAATATAGATAATTCTCTAGATATAGATGATGATATAGATGATGCTTTGACTGAAGATAAGGGAATAATCGCAAAATTATTTGAATCAACAAATTTAAGGATAAAAGATTTTCTGGATGATAATTATAAAAATGAAGTAAATAAAAATACCCTATCCAAAATGGCTTTTATTTATATAGACATTGTATCATACATTCTTTTTTTTTCCGGTAAGACAACGTGTTTAAATATTGTCAAAAACAGACTGGATGGCAAAAGTATATTTTTTTTGATACCTGTATTTGGCAAAAATAGAGACAAAATATTTCCGGAGTATTTTATAATAAAAGATTCTGGTGAACAACTGGATAAATTGTATCAAGATAAATTATCAGATTTTTTGCTAATAAATAATATTTACAGGTTGAATCAAAAAATTTTACGGGAACTTTTAGATGGGGTAATGTTGTTTTCTTTTATTGAGTTAGTTCCTGATTGTTATCTATCATATGAATATAAAAACAGGCTTGCTAAATTGGAAAAAAGGTACCTGCATTTATAACGAATTTAAAATGTGGGATAAAAATAAAAACAAGTATAAATATAAATAAAGAGAAGATTATGATAGAAAAAGAGCTTAAATATTTGCTGAAAGAAGAGAATTATAAAAAGCTTTACGATTATTTTAGTGAATATGCTGAAAAAAAAAGATATGACATATTGACAACTTACTATTATGATACTATTCCTTATACTCTTATACCAAAAGTTGTTTTCAGAGTTAGAGATGATCAAAGTACTTTATTTTTGAGCGTAAAAGCCGAAATAAAGGGACGACTTCCTTCTGAGAATTCTGAAAATCTTCAAATCTCAAAAGAATTCGAATATGAAATATTAACATACGATACTCAAAAGCCAGATAAAATAGAAAACATTTTTACAAAATTTCCTCTTGAAGAAGAACAGATTAAATCCTTCTGTAAAAATATGGAGCTTATTTGTTTTCTGGAAAAATTTAAAAAGGATCTTGGTATTAGAGCCAATTACTTAGATTTAATAGGTTATACTAAAACATATAGATTTTCTGGCTTATTAAATCTTTATAATATCCCATTTGAGCTTGATAAAACTGAATATTTTGGGAAGGGTATGAATAGATGTTTGGGTCTGGATTATGAACTTGAAGTTGAATCTGAAAAGACGGAGCAATTTGAAAGCTATATTTCTTCACTTTTTAGAAAGCTAAATATAAATTCCAATGGATTTAAAAGAAAGGTAGAAAGATTACTGGAATATCTGGACATAACAATCTAAAGTTCAAAATCTAAACTCGAAAATCTGAGAATTAACTTGACTATACAACAGTCAAAAGTCGAAAGTTCGGTAAAAATATTTTAAAAATGCAAAGGATGAAATTCTTCTTTAAATAATACAAAAAAATACTCGGGGAGTATTGTTTTTAAGATTTTTGACAGTATCGCTGGTGGTTGTTTCAAAAGGTCTTAAGAAAAATTGAAAATAATGATTAAAAATTAAATATTATAGTTTAATAATTTTTATAGCTAAAATATCAGGCAAAATCTTCTGAACTGTAATTTATAAGAGTTTTAACATCGTATTTACCAAGGATTTTTTGGTAGTTTAGAAAAGGTAGCCCAATAACTGCACCTATCCCGGCTATTTTACCACCATTTTGTTCAACAAGATTGGCTATTGCATTTATAGTTCCACCAGTAGCAATAAGATCATCTATGATAAGATAATTTTTATCCGGGATAAGATCTTCTCTGTGTAGTTCTATAGTAGCTGTTCCATACTCAAGAGAGTAGTCAGCGCTTATAGTTTTCCTGGGTAATTTTCCTTTTTTTCTAGCTAAAAGAAGTGGAACTTCCAGAGCAAGGGCAATGGGAGAACCAAAAATAAAGCCTCGTGATTCTATAGCAATTATACCATCGATTTTTTTATTTTTATAGTAATCCGAAAGGCTTTTTACAGCTAAATCAAAGACTTTAGGTTTTGTTAGAAGTGATGTTATATCGTAAAATAGAATTCCCTGTTTTGGAAAATCAGGTACTTTGTTGATTGAATCATCCAAAATCTTTTCTAAGTTTGTCATAAAATCTCCTTTGTACTGCATTTAATGTTATGTTGAATTACCTTCTTGCTCAAAAAAATAGTGAAATAAAGCTGGCAATAGAACAACAAAAAAGAAAGCCCCAATTTTAGGGGTTTCAAAAGTTTTTAAAATGCTTTCTTATGATTCAAGTCTTTTCAATGGATTACAATATAATTTAACATAATCAACAATAATTACAATAAAAACTTTTCTATTATCCGCATAAATTCAAACTACATATTAGCAATTGACTTTTAGATTGAAAATACTATTTTAATTCTGTGTGAGAAAAAAATATATGATATCTTTTTTGTAGTGAGTTTAAAAAAGATCAAAGCTATATATAAAATATTTTATATAGTTTAGATTATTTCTTAAACTTAAATGTTTTTCCATGATTCTTAAGCTTATATATTTTTTCAGGAATCTTATAAATATCATTTTTATAAGTGAGAAAATTAAATATAAATAATTTAATAATAAAAATTGGTTAACGGATGGAAAAAAGAAGGCTTGCTTTTGTAGGATATTTACCCGAAGATAAACGAAAGATACTTGGTCTTACAGATGATATCCCTTATTCATTTTTGCCTATATATCTTAATTTCACTCTATTTTCTTTAAACATCACAAATAACTTTGAAAATAGTTTTGATAAATATGCATTTATTGTAGAAGATAACTATTCCAGTATATCTGATAATATTAAAGATCAATCAATAAGCAACTCGATGCAGATATTAAATATTAGTGAGTCAGATAATGTGAGGATTTTTTCTTCTGTCATCAAAGATTATATTGAAAGCCAGAGAATCGAGAAGCAAGACTATTTTATCTTTTCTCCATGTAACTTTAATTTTATATGGACTTTTAATAGAGGTGAGATAAAAAAGGAAGCTTACTTTATAGATTTTAAAGATTTTTATGAAGATGCTAAAAGGGTAATAATAATTAGAACCGATAAGCTTTTGAATATCTGCAAGTCAAGAAGTATTTTATCAATAAATGAATTTTACTCATATATGGCTGGTGAGATTAAAGATGAGATAAAGCCAGAAGTTGCCTATCATTTTGAGTTAAATACACTTAAAGAGTACCTTATAGCTCATCTTCGAATCTTTCAGGATATAGATCTTTACAATATGATAATTCATTTTACCAGATTGCTTCCAAAGGTATCCGAAACAGATATTTCAAAAGAAGCAGAGATATTAAACTCTTTTATTGGTTATGGATGTACTATTAAAGGAAAAGTTCAGGATTCGCTGATATTTAACAATGTGCTTATTCTTCAAGATGCTGAAATTACAGGCTCGATTATCCTGCCTGGAACAGTCATAGCAAAAGGGGTAAAGATAAAAGATTGTATAATTGGAACCTATAAAAACCCTATGAAGGATATTACTGTTGGTCCTAATACAGTTATGGGTTACCCTATACAGAGTAATCTAAAAAATATTAAATATTCAAATGATCTTCCTGAAGGTTATACACTTATAGGTAATAACACATTACTTCCCGGTGGTGTAAAAATAGGTAAACAATGCGTTATACGGGGAAAGATAAATATACTGGAATTGAAAAAGATGAAAAACTTGCTTGATGGAGGAACCTTTGAACAGGATGTTACCCTTTAAAGAACCTTCATTAAAAAGAGATGATCTTATTTCAGTTCTCGATGCCCTTGCCAGCAGGCAGGTTTTTCCGGGTAAAGTATATGAGAATGCTATAGATATTTTGCATGAAAAACTTGGTGTAAAAAATATTTTGCTTGTTTCTTCAAAATGGATTGCCACTCAGCTTGTAACTCAAATACTACTGGAAGAAAAGATTAAAAATATTTATGTTGCAAATGATTCTCCCTTATTGTACTTAAATATATTTTCAACATTCGCACAAAAGATACAGCCACTTGATATAACTCAATATTCGCTTGATTTTGATGTTCAATCCATAGCTCTATCAGATTCACTTTTATTTTTTACATATAACAATGGTTATCCAAAGGATCTTTCTTTTATTAAATCTATTGATATGCCTACTATGGTAGATCTTTCTGGTTCTTTATTTACAAGATTTAGAAATAATTTTCTTTTTAAAGATCTTGACTATGTGATTTGTTCTTTCAAAGAAGAGGAGGTTATAACTTCGGGGGATGGAGCTGCAATAATTATAAAAGATGATAAGAAATTTGAAAAGATCAGAAATTTAGCCTATGAAAATAACTTGCTTCTATGTGATTTTAATTGTTCTCTTCTTATCAGTCAGATTTTAAAACTTAATAGTATAAAAAATTCTCGTAAAAAGCTTTTTTATGCAATCTGTGAAAAAGTACCACCTTTTGATGAAAGATTTTCAAGTTTCGATAGTCGAGCTATATTATATAGAGATTTCATTAAACAACAGGATTACGACAAAAATTTGATTGATGAAGAAGGGTCAGAAAATTATCTTAATGGCAATAATGGTAAATCGCATTTTGATGAGAAAAAAATGAAAATGGATAAAAATATCTCACTGCAAAATTTTAAAGAAGAGATGGAAGATGAAAGTTCATTTACCACATTTTGTATAGGAGTTGAAAATATACCTTTAGCTTTACAGATAGCTAAATCTATGGGGATAGAGATAAGAACCGCTATATCAAAGCCTGTTTCCCTGGAACTTAAAATGATGGTAAGTTTTGAAAAATCAGAGTTTATTGCAAAGCATGCAATTATGCTTCCATTTTATCCATCTTTGAAAGTTGAAAATGTAAATTCTATAATAACATTAATTAACAAAATTTTGACATATTGAAATATTGCTTGTTTATGTTATATTTGTATGCAGGATAACTTTTTTATTTTTGAAGAACCGCTTTCAGGTTCAAAGATATTTTATAGCTCGTACGGCAAATTAGTACTTCTAGATATTTTATTGTATACCTAAACCATACTAAGAAAAAAGTAAAAAACAATAAATAATTATGCCTGTTTATTATTGTTTTCATGATTTATTCATTAGTTGAAAGCATTTAAAAAAGGATAATTAGTTTTTAACCTGAAGATTAGAGCCATGAAGAAAGAGCTCTATGTTTCAGGCTAAAGTTCAAGATCCTGGAAAAGGGAGCCACTAAAAACAAAACATATTATTTGAATTAATTTTTTTGCTCTGGGATAAAAATTATTAAGAATTTACCGCTAAAAGTTGCCTATATAAAGAAATGGTTATTAAAATATTTCGGTAAAGCGATGTCTTGATGGTATCTTTAGAACTTGATGCTAAATTTGATAGTTTCATAAAACTTCGGGAATCAATTTTTTACTATTTGCAAAAATTCAATATCAGTAATAATTCGGTTTCAGAAGTTTTGCTTGTTGCTGAAGAAATATTTACAAATATTATACGACATTCATATAAAGGTGAATGTAACGAGCCTATTTTTGTAACCTTTTATGTTTCAAACTCAACTTTATATATGACATTTAAAGATAAAGGTGAAAAGGCTGAAGAGCTAAAAATCCCAAACTCTCTTATAGAGCTTCAGGGTAAAGTTGGAGGATTAGGCCTTTACCTTATATCAAAATTATCCGATTCTTATGGGTATAAACACTCTGGAAATTGGAATATAAACTTTATTGAAAAGGACCTTACCTGAGAGTTTTGAATGCTTTCAAGAGGATAACACCCGGGGGTCATAAAAAAGTGAAAATATGATTTGTAATACTGCGGGTATAAATATATGAAAAAGAAAAGATTAGACTGAAATCTGGTTGAAAAAGGGTTAATTTTCAAAAAGTTAAAAAGAGGGAAAGGATAATTCTTTAAAAATGATTAAGTGAAAGAAGTTAACGAGAAAACAAATGTTTACTATTAAGTTGATAATTAAAGAGAGAATAAGATATAAGTATATAAGATAATTAAAAGTTAAAAAAGGAAATATAATGGAATACCATATTGAAGAAAGGAAGGATGTAATAATAATCTATTGTCAGGAAAGGCTGGATATAAACTCAAGCTGGTCGCTTGAGGAAGAGGTTATGGAAAAGATCGATAAAAATTTCAAATATTTTGTGTTTGAGTTTACAAATACTCAGTATATCTCATCTTCTGGAATAAGAGTGATTGTTTCAACTCATAACAAGCTCAAATCTCGCGGTGGAGCACTTTATCTTGCAAACCCTTCAGACTCGGTAAGGGTGATACTAAAACTTGTTGAACTTGAAGGAATATTAAATATTGTTGATTCACTTGAGACTGCTTTAAATGCAATAAATGAAAAAAGAAAATAAAATTGTTTTTTTTATTTATCTGAAGGATAATAGAGAAGATGAAATTTTGGCAATGATCACTCGTCTTGCTTCTTCACTATCTATTTGTGTTGATACTTTTTTTTTAAAGAGGGATAATAATGGATTTTTCTTTATAAAT
>JAAYUW010000069.1 GCA_012517545.1 Exilispira sp. | reverse complement strand
ATATTTTTTGGTTCAAAATTAATTGCAATGAATGAACTGTCAATAGGAAATATGATGGCTGTTCTTCAATATGTAGCACAGATTTTAGCTGCTTTTACAACTATTTCGATGATTTTTGTCTTTTTACCCAGAGCCATGGCTTCCGGTAAACGATTAAATGAGGTTCTTTTGACAGAAAATAGTATAGTTGAACCAGAAAATCCTGTAAAAATCAATTCTAATATCTCTTTACAAGGCTATAACAATTATACTATTTTAAAAAACACTGACTCAGCTACAAAAAACAGTGATTTAAAATATAATTTAAGTCTTAACGAGACAGATCAGGATCTAAAGATAAAAGATATCATTTTTCAAAATGTCTCATTTTCATACCCTAACTCGAAGGAACTTGCTCTGGAAGATATTTCTTTTAAGATCCCACATAAAATGACAACAGCTATTATAGGAAGTACTGGAAGTGGAAAAACAACAATTTTGAATCTAATTCTCAGGATGTATGATGTCAAAAATGGTAAAATATTGATTCAAGATGAGGATATCAGAAATTATTCTTTAGAAGATCTCCATAATTTTTTTGGTTATGCGCCGCAAAAACCTGTTATATTTAATGATACTATATTTGAAAACATCAGATTTGGTAGAGATATTTCAGAAGATGAAGTTATTCAAGCAGCCAGGATAGCAGCAGTTTACGATTTTGCTTTAAAGATGGAAGGTGGTTTATACACTGTTGTTGCAGAGTCTGGAACTAATCTTTCTGGTGGACAAAAGCAACGTATTTCAATTGCAAGAGCTATTGCGCAAAAAAAAGATTACTACATATTTGATGATACATTTTCAGCTCTTGATTTTAAAACAGATTTAAATATAAGAACTGCTCTTCAAAAAGTATTTACTGATTCAACAATAATTATTATCGCACAGAGGGTATCCACAATTATTCATGCTGAGAACATTATCGTCCTTGATGATGGAAGAATAGCTGGTATTGGAAGTCATGCTGATCTTATGGAAAGCTGCGAAATATATCAAAACATTGTTCACTCCCAATTATCAGATAAGGATATTGAACGAATTTGATGATTTATGGCGCTCCTGAAATAAGGCATAAATTTAGAAAAAGCTATCCAACTGGTACATACAGGAGATCCATATATACATTTAATATTTAGATTTTAACTTAAATGGAGTATTCTATGTCAAATAATAGACATGAAAATTTTCAAAGACCAGAATATAAACCAGTTCAAGGTGGTAGAGGTTTGGGTCAGAGAGGCAGAGGTGGTCCCGGTGCTCACCTTGGTATGATACCTGAAAAACCAAAAGATTTTAAAAAAACTCTCAAACGGCTGATTAAATTTCTGAGCAAATACAATATTTCTATTTTCGTAGTGCTTATTCTAACCATTGCAGCAACTATTTTTACCATTTTCGCTCCAAAAATCACTGGTAATGCTATAACTATAGTGTTCCAGGGAATGATGGATAAAGCTAATAAAATTCCTGGAGCTTCTATAGATTTTCATGCTCTATATAAAATTCTTCTAAATTTATCAATTCTTTACCTTTTCAGTATTGCGTTTAATTATGCTCAACAATATATCATGGCTGGAGTTGCTCAAAGTACCGTTAAGGATTTGCGTGAAAAGATGATGCAAAAGATGAATAAGCTTCCTCTCAAATATTTTGATTCTAAAACTCATGGCGAAATTTTGAGCCGCTTTACAAATGATATAGATACAATAAGTTCCACATTACAACAAGGTCTTGTTCAGGTTTTTTCTTCAGTAATTTCTATTGTTGGCGTCATAATAATGATGCTTACCATAAATCCCATATTAACCTTAATAACAGTTTTGACTTTACCTTTAAGTATACTTGCTACATCTGTTATAGCAAAACAGTCTCAAAAGCACTTTAGAAATCAACAAAAAATACTTGGCCAGTTAAATGGTCATATCGAAGAATCCTTTTCAGGTCATATTGTTATTAAAGCTTACAATCGAGAAAAAAATTCCATTGAAAACTTTGAAAACATAAACAACTCATTATATGATGTTGGCTGGAAATCTCAGTTCTTTGCAGGAATAATCATGCCACTTATGACATTCATCGGAAATATAGGGTATGTTGTCATAGCAGTTGTTGGAGGTTACTTTGTAACTAAAAGATTAATTACCATAGGTGATATTCAGGCATTTATCCAGTATTCACATCAGTTTACTCAACCAATTATAGGGATTGCAAACATAGTAAATCTTATTCAATCGACTATTGCCTCTGCAGAAAGAGTTTTTGAAGTTTTAGATGAAAACGAACAGAGCCCTGATCCAGCTTTTCCTGTTGATCTAAGAGATGTAAAAGGGCAAATAGATTTCGATAGAGTCTATTTTTCTTATGATCCAGAAAAAAAACTGATAGAAAACATAACATTTTCTGCATCACCTGGAGATACAATAGCTATAGTTGGACCAACTGGTGCTGGTAAAACAACCCTGGTAAACCTTTTATTAAGATTTTATGAGCTTTATAAAGGAAATATCCTTATAGATAGTGTCAAAACTACTGATATGACAAGATCGAGACTTCGTAAAATTTTTGCCATGGTTCTTCAAGATACCTGGTTGTTTAGTGGTTCCATCAAGGAAAATATAGCATATGGTAAAGAAAATGCCAGAGAAGAGGAGATCATCGAAGCGGCAAAAAACGCACATGCTCATCACTTTATAACACTTCTACCTGATGGTTACGATACGGTATTGAACGAAGAAACATCAAACCTTTCTATAGGAGAAAAGCAACTTTTAACCATAGCCAGGGCTTTTCTAGCTGATCCTGATATACTGATTCTCGATGAAGCAACAAGTAATGTTGATACTCTTACCGAAATAAAGATACAACAGGCAATGAAAAGTCTTATGAGAAACAGGACCAGCTTTGTGATAGCTCACAGACTCTCTACAATAAAAAATGCCGATATGATACTTGTAATGAATGAGGGTAAAATTGTTGAGAGTGGTACACATCAGGGGCTTTTAAGTGAAAATGGTTTCTATGCTGAACTTTATAATAGCCAATTTCTTGGAATAGCAATATAGTGAAAGATAATTTAATTATTTAGCTTTGCAATGACCAGTTTTAAAGATCATGATTTCAGGGTAATCATAAATTTTCAGGATAACAGTTTAAAAAAGCTAGATAAGTCAAGAATTAAAAGTTCAAACTCATTCCCCAGACAAGGTGATTTGTTATAAAAGATGCAGTAAACTTGCCATCAGCACCATTATCAAAATGCATATCAAGAAGATAGGTAAATGTGAACTTATACTCCATATAAAAGGCAAAATTTCTAAATGGTTGAATTCTAAACCCAAGATTTAATCCACCTCCAAAGTTTGGGAATCCAAGCTGATAAGAGTAAGCAACTTTTCCGATATCGGCCAGATATAACTCCGGGTGAGGGATACATATACCAAAGGATCCACTTACATATGGCTGAAAAATCCCTTGAGGTATCTTTTCAGTTTGAAAAAGCATCAATCGATATACTAAAGAAAAGCTTAGATGATTAACGCCATGTGAAATATTGACGTGAGTAATATAGTCTGTTATTGGAGCCCAGAAATCTACATCATTCCCATCGGCGTCTGTACCTGTAATATGAACTGTTTGCTGCGTACCTGAAGGCAAAAACACCTTAAAATGAATGAATTCTACCCCCCAGCCAAAATTTGGTAAGTTTCTTCTAAAGTGATAAAATCTTATTCCATAATATGGTTCTGTAAAAGCTTTAATCATATTAACTATATCACCTGTAAATAATTGTTCAAAAAAGGCATCTGCAAAAATAGTTTGATCTGGAAACAGCGAAAGATCAGTCATTATTACATCATGAAATGTATAATTATAGTAACCAGGATAGTAAACTCCAAGTTTAGCTATGACTTCAGATGATATACCTCTATTATATTCGAAATAATTCAGTGGCATACTATCATAGCCAGATGGGCTTGATGATAACAGAGAAAAAGCTGCATAAAAGATAAGAAAAATAATATCAGACATAAAGCCTCCATATAGATTTAATCATTTTTTTATAACAGTTTAATTCAAATAGTCAAAATTATTTCATATTATTTAGCATATTTGCTTTTCTTCATCCGGAAATGTTGATAACCAATCAATCAGTAAAATAATAATCAATTTAAATCTTTCTTCGCTGTTTGGTAAAGAGTAGAACAATCTGCTGGACGTACCTAAAAAATGAACTTAATAGAGATATAATTTTTTTTCAGAGATATAATTTTATTTTTTTTTCATTGAAATTTAATATTTTCTTTACATTGATATTTTTAATTTGAAGTAAGATTTCTTTTGGATAAAAAATATGAAAAAAAAATACAATACATACTCCCACAATATTAGTGATAAACTTGTTAAATTACTTCTTACCTTTGTTACTTTTTTCTCAGTATCGATACTGTTCCTTATTATGATCTTTTTGTTTAAAGAGGGGTTACCAGTATTTAAGGTGGTTAGTATAAAGGATTTTATACTTGGTAAGCAGTGGTATCCTACCTCTACACCACCAAAATTTGGCATTTTACCTTTAATAGCCGCTTCACTTTCTGTGACATTTTTGTCTGCTATCATTGCTGTGCCCTTTAGCCTTGCAATCGCCATATATCTTTCTGAAATTGCATCAAATGGCATTAAACAGATATTTAAACCAACCATAGAACTTATAGCATCTATACCATCTGTAGTCATCGGTTTTTTTGGAATGGTTGTTTTTGCACCATTTTTGCAGAACATCTTTAAGATAGAAAGCGGGTTGAATCTATTTAATGCTGCAATAATGCTTTCATTTATGTCGATTCCAACCATTGCCAGTATTTCTGAAGATGCAATTTCATCAGTTCCATCATCATTAAAAGAAGCATCATACGCACTTGGAGCTACCAGATGGGAAACTATTACAAAAATAACTCTTTCAGCTGCAATCTCAGGTATCTGGACTTCCATAATTCTTGGACTTGCAAGAGTTCTTGGTGAGACAATGGTGGTTCTTATGGTAGCTGGAGGTGCAACAACCTTTCCAAAGTCTATATTTTCACCTATAAGACCATTAACATCCAACATTGCAGCTGAAATGGCTGAAGCATCGTATAGAAGTGAACATTACTATGCTCTTTTTGCCATCGGTATAGTTCTTTTCATACTAACTTTTATTTTTAATTTTATCGCAAATTATATTTCTGAAAAGTACAAATTTAAATATGATTAATGTTATCTCAAGGATTTATTATGAAAAAAAGAGCAAGATTTATTGAAAAGTTCTCGTTTACACTTATCAAAATAATGTCCTTCACGATCATCTTTTTTTTGCTTTTTTTCCTTTTCTATATATTTTCAAAGGGATATTCTGCTTTATCTATAGATTTTATAACGAAGTTCCCTGAAAACAACATGACTGAAGGCGGTATCTTTCCGGCTATTCTTGGAACCTTATTTTTAATAATAGGATCAACACTTTTTTCGGTTCCTGTTGGCATAATGACAGCTATATACCTTAATGAATACCCAATAAATCCTAAACTATTAAATATAGTTAGAATGATGATAAATAATCTTGCCGGTGTTCCGTCTGTTGTATTTGGTCTTTTTGGTTTGAGCGTTTTTGTCATTTTCTTTAAATTTGGTTCATCTATGCTTGCTGGTTCTTTGACTCTTGGGATTTTGAACCTCCCACTGATTATTCGCTCCACTGAGGAAGCCTTAAAAACTGTTCCTGATTCCTATAGAGAAGCATCTCTTGCTCTTGGAGCAACAAAATGGCAAACAATAAGGAAAATAGTTCTTCCTTCCGCAATCCCTGGTATTCTCACCGGTATCATGCTGTCAATGGGTAGAGCTGCTGGTGAAACTGCTCCAATAATGTTTACCTGTGCCACTTTTTATATCCCTTATATACCAACATCAATATTCAGTGAAGTTATGGCATTACCATATCATATTTATGTTCTTGCGACAGCAGGTACTGAAATCGAAAAAACGAGGCCAATACAATACGGAACTGCTATAGTACTCATAGCTTTAGTTTTGATACTCAACCTTGCAGGGATGATATTAAGATATAAGTATAAAAAAAGGTTTGAAGAATAGAATAAGCAAATTACATTGATAGTTTAAAATTATTATCTTAATACAGGAATTGAAATAGAAAAACAAGTACCTTTAGTGAGTGGCGTAGCCTTAATTTTCCAGCCAAGTATGCTTACTGCATGCTTAACTATTGAAAGTCCAAGACCAGTCCCTCCAGTTGAACTTCTTCTTGCTTTATCTATCCTGTAAAATCTTTCAAATATTCTCTCACATTCTTCAGGCGGAATCCCTATACCAGTATCTGAAATATTTATTATGAGGTTATCATCATTAATATCAGCTTCAATACTAACCTCACCAGATTCAACATTGTAGTTGATTGCATTATCAATTAAATTAAAAAATATTTCCTCAACCAGGAAATTGTTCCCATTGACTTTATCAGGAATATTATCTATATTTAAGTTAATCTTTATATTTTTGTCCTTTATCTTTAATGAAAGAAGATCAAGAATCCTTCCAATGATTGATTTAATATCGATAGCTTCATCTATCGAGTATGTAATTGTTTCCAGCTTGTTTAACTTTAGCATATCATCTATGATGGAGTTTAGTTTGTCTGTATTTTTGATTGCACTTTGTATATATTTTAAAGTTGAATCTCTATCATCATAGCTTTCTCTTATTGTTTCAAGGTAACCTTTAATTATGCTTATTGGTGTTTTTAGTTCATGTGAAAGGTTACCCACAAGATCTGTCTTCATCTGATTTATCTTCACCTGCTTTGTTATATCGTTCATAAACAAGAGTATGGCAAAGTCAATGTTTTTTACCTCTTCTATTCTGGTAAAATTCAAATAAGATATGTGAACCTGAAAAACTCTATCAAATATTTTCTCTTCAAAATATATATTTTCTTTTTTATCTATGGCATCTTTGATAGCAGTATTTATCGAGTTATTTCTTATAACATTAAAGTAAATTTTATTTTCCACTTCGCCTGGATAATCCCAGAGCTCCAAAAAAGATTTGTTAAAAAATAATATTTCACCCTCTTTTCCCATCAGTGCAATTGGATCTTCTAATGATTCGATGATATATGATAAAATTTCTCTTTGTGCAGTAAGATCATTTATTCGCATCTGAATATTTTCAGCAAGTTTATTCATAGAATTTTGTAAATAACCAAATTCATCATCTCGGTAATTTAATATTCTTGCATTAAGATCTCCGTTAAAAATTTTTTTAACAAATACTATCATTTGATTTATTGGCTTTGTAAGATTTGTAACGAAAATAAAGTTTATAATTATTCCAAAAACAAGTAAAATTAAAGCAAAAATTAATATACTATTAAGAATCGAATTAACTAAGTTTTTCACATCATCCAGTGTTTTGGAAACTCTTATATAGTATTTTCCATAAAACTTAGCCACATAGATTGAACTGACATTCACTGTCTGACTTGACCTTATTGACACTCCAGAACTATTATTTCTGGCTTCAATGATTTCAGGTCTATATAGGTGATTTTCCATAGTGGTTTTATCCACTATTGAATCGAATAAAACTACCCCTGAAAAGTCAATAACTGTTATCCTTATAGAGTTTTTCTTCGCAAGAGATTTGATATTCTCTTCTACACCAGCACTTATATTTAAAGAATTTTTATTTGCTACATTAGAATTTTGAGAATATTGTAATATTTGATGTATATATTCTATATCATTTGAAAGTTGATTTTTAACAAATGAAGTTGCAAATTTGTTAAGATTATTAACCAAAAAGATCATAAGAAATGAAACAAAGATGATAAATATTGCTGAGTAAAAAAATATAAGTCTTTGCTTAAGTTTTTTCACCTATTCAAGTTCCTTTAAACCGTATCCGATGCCTGAATATGTCTTTATATAGTCCTTATAATTTTTCAATTTTTTTCTTAGATTCATAATATGTACATCAACAGTTCTGTCAATAACATAGATGTCATAACCCCTTATACTATCGATAATATTTTCCCTTGAAAAGACCTTACCGGGATATTGCATAAATAGTTTTAAAATAAGAAACTCTGTTTTTGTGAGCTCGATATCATCTCCATCAACTTTGACCATGTATTTTTGTGGAAATAAAACAATCCCTTTATAAGTTAAAAGATCGTTTTCTAAAGAGTTGTCTTCTCTTATACCTCTTCGCAGAAGCGCTTTTATTCGCGCAAGTAACTCCTGTATTCCAAAAGGTTTTGAAAGATAATCATCAGCTCCAAGTTCCAGGCCAAGAACTTTATCGAATTCACTCGATCTTGCAGATAAAAAAAGTATTGGTATATTCTTAAGCTCAGAAGAAGAACGGATCATCTTACATAGATCCAGGCCATCCATACCCCCCATCATTATGTCTAAGATAAATAGATCTGGTCTGGAAGTCTTCAGCTCATTTATCAGATCAAAAGAAGAAGAAAAAGTTCTAATATCATAACCATTTTTTTTCAAATTGACACTCAGTATCTCCCTTATGTCTTCTTCATCATCAACTGCATAAATTTTAGGCATGTTGACTCCCATTATTTCTTTTTACCTTTGAAATAATTTTTCTAAATTACTTTTAAAAGGCTCTTTACTTGTGTCTTATATCTTCTCCCTCAATGTAGTATATTGCTTTTTCTGCAATATTTGTTCCATGATCACCTATCCTTTCAAGTGTCCTGGCAACAGTAATAAGGGGAAAAGCCTGAGCTATCGTTGAAGGTTTTTCCAGCATAAATGTAAAAAGCTCTCTATTCACCTGTATATTGAGATTATCAACCTCAAGATCCATTTGTATAGCGTTTTTCGCAAGTTGGGCATTTCTTTCTATAATGGCTTCGAGTGAAAGTTTTATCATTTTAATATCAATCTCTGACATCCTTGGAATATCTATTAAAGGTTTTAGTAAACCTTTATCTTTAAGATCTAAGACCTCTTTCGATATGTTTGAAGCAAGATCACCTATCCTCTCAAGATCTGTATTTGATTTCAATATTGCAAGTATAAGACGTAAATCTGCTGCAGCTGGCTGCTTGGTGACAAGTATCTTTGTACACTCATTGTCTATAAGTATTTCAAGTTTATCCAGTTGATTATCATTTTCGATAACTTCTTTTGCCAGGTTTACATCGAGTTCTTTAAGTGCAATTATTGATTTTTCGATAGCATCAATAACCAGATCAGTCATCTGCAATAAATATCGCATAAGCTCACTAAGTTCCTGTTCTAAATGTGTAGCCATCACTTTTCCCCCATTTGGTTAGCAACCTTAACTATTTTAAGTGACTCAAAAGCTAAATACCCATTATTAAAATTTAATCTATTTTCAGTATCGCAGTAAACATTATAAAAATCAAGAAATAAAAAAAATTAAAACTAACCAAATTTGCCTCTAATATAATTTTCTGTCATCTGCATTGAAGGCTTTGTAAATATTTTTTCAGTTATATCTACTTCTATAAGCTTTCCCATAAAAAAGAAAGCTGTATAATCACTAACTCTAGCAGCTTGCTGCATATTATGAGTTACTATAATTATCGTATATTGAGTTTTTAAATCCTGAATAAGCTCTTCAATCTTTTGAGTAGAAATAGGATCAAGTGCTGATGCTGGTTCATCCATAAGAATGACTTCTGGCTCTATAGCAATAGTTCTGGCAATACAGAGCCTCTGTTGCTGTCCGCCTGACAACCTGTATGCAGATTCATGCAGTCTATCCTTAACTTCATCCCAGAGTCCGGCCTTTTTAAGTGAATCCTCGACAGTTTTTTCAATTATATATCTATCTTTTATACCATTTATCCTTAAGCCATAGGCAATATTTTCAAAAATTGATTTTGGAAATGGATTTGACTTCTGAAAGACCATACCAACAGATCTTCGAAGTTCAATTACATCATAATTGTTCCCCATAATCGATACACCATCGAGTTTTATATCTCCTGTTGCTCTGGTATTGGGAATTATATCATTCATTCTATTTAAACATCTTAAAAAAGTCGACTTTCCACATCCCGAAGGTCCAATCAATGCCATAACGGAATTCTTCAATATTTTAATATTAATGTCTATCAGAGCCTGTTTATCACCATAATAGAAATTTAAAGATTCTGCAATGATTTTAAAAGGAGTAGTTTCATTTTTATCAATCATATAATTATTATTCTTTTCAGTTTCTTTTTTTCCAGTTTTTTCTTCTAAAAAAGTTTTTTCGATGCTATCGCTGTTATTAGTATTTTCCATCATCTATTTCCTTAATTATCTAATATATTACATTGTTTATTGCTTTTCATTAAGAGAATAAAATAATGAAAATCTTAAAAATATTAATCTCCAGAAAAATTGCTTTACTGTAATAATATAGACATTTACTAATTAAATTAATATAATTTTTCTGTAAAGAAATTGTTAAAAAAATTGAACAAAAATATATCAAAATTTAACATCCTTTTTATAATTTCTATATGAAATGCTACTAAATTTTTTGTGAGATGTAGAAATAGAACGCTTCCACATTATCAACCTTTTCTTGTTATAAGGACCATATATGGCTCATCTGTATTTTGGACTTTAAATTGGATTAAAATAAAAAAAATAGGAGTAAAAGATGAAACAAAAGAAAATTCTAATTTTCCTACTTTTGATTACTTTGGTAATCATTTCTTAAAGTTGTTCAAGGGATCAAAAAACTGTTGTTATTAAAGGTTCAACTACGGTTCTTCCAATAGCTCAGAAGGCTACAGAAGTATTTTATAAAAAAACAAAAATACCAGTAAGCCTCTCAGGAACAGGATCAGGTGATGGTATAAAATCTTTAATTGATGGAACATGTGATATAGCGAACTCATCTCGAGAAATTAAAAAGGAAGAGATTGAGCTTGCCAGTTCAAATGGGATAAAGATAAAAGAGATAACTATTGCCTATGATATGATAGTTCCTATAGTTCATCCTTCAAATAAGGTTAATAATCTTTCAATCGAACAACTTAAAGCAATATATGATGGCTCTATAACAAATTGGAAAGAAGTTGGTGGTAATGATGAAAAAATAGTTGTTATTTCAAGGGATTCAAGCTCAGGAACATTCGAAGTATGGGAAAGTAAAGTTATGAACAAGACTGAAGTAAGAGCTGATGCCCTTTTGCAGGCATCAAACGGAGCTGTCCTCACTGCAGTAGCAAATAACAAAAATACAATAGGTTACATTGGTTTTGGTTATCTAAATAGCACAGTAAAGATGCTCTGGGTTAACAACATTGAACCGACTATAGAAAATGGCAAGTCTGCCGTTTATCCATTGTCGAGAAAACTTTATATTTATGTAAATGAATCTAAAATATCTGGGCAAACTCAGAAATATGTAGATTTTCTCCTTTCAAAAGAGGGGCAGCAGATAGTAAAAGAGACAGGTTTTATTCCTATCTCAAAATAAATTCTTTCTGGATAAATAAGAAGTATGGAATTCAAATTCAATTGATTTGCTTTTCATTAAATTTTAAATACCGATAAAAAGATTATTGACTTTCAAGGTTTGAAACTTTTGAAGACTT